>JAGRHX010000043.1 GCA_020444775.1 Gammaproteobacteria bacterium | reverse complement strand
GAGCCGCCGGTGATCTCCATGCCCGGCGTGTAGGAGGCCATGCCGGACATCGGCATGCGGCTGTCGTCCATGCCGTAGGTCTCGAGCTCATCCTCGGGCAGGATGCCCGCCTCCATCAGCACCGCATAGAGCGCGATCGCGTAGTGCCCGATCGAGAGCAGGAAGCGGTCCCGCCCCTCCCACTCCGGGTCCTCCGCACGGTAGTCGAGCGCATGAAAGTAGGCAGTGGCGAGGACGTCGGCGACACCGAGCGCCTGGCCGATATAGCCCTGCCCCTGCACCTCGCCCATCAGAAGCGCCTTGCGGCGGATGTTCCAGGCCCGCCGCGCCAACGAGACGTTGGAGCCCCGGGCGGGCCGTTGTGCCAGTGCCATGATGTCCTCCCCGGACCTGATCGGTCGCGGCGATGCATAGCGATTGCGTCGAGGCCCGTCCGTTATGGAAAGTTAAAGATACGTGTAGAGAAACTTAAGGCATCTTCGCTCCGTCTCGATGCCGCCCCGCGCGGTGAGATGTGGTTCGGCCGCCGTGAGGACACTCAAGCAGATTGCGCGGATAGCTGAAGACCTGGAGCATTTTTAACCCTATGGAATCGTTTGTGATTCCAACAGGCGTGGGCTTGTGATTATGAAATGGTCCGCCCCTCTCGGCGCAATCGGATAGGGTCGCGTTGATTCTGAGAGGAAAGGAGCGGAGCGATGGCTGTGCAGAGCTGATATTGACCTGACGTGCCGCATTGAGCGGGCGTTTCAGGCGGCTTCGGCGGCTGGTGTGCGTGCTCCCTTCGCTGGTTGTGGCCAGCGGTGATTGTAGCCATCGAGCCAGGTGTCGAGAACGGCCTGCATCTCGCCGATGGTCTCGAACCAAGGGCGGCGGCCCTCGACGTGGAAGTGCTCGTCGAGCAGCGTGCGGTGGAGGTGTTCGATGCTCGAAGGTCGGGAGACCTGCGAGCCCACTCCCGCGGGATCGGAGCCAGCGGGCCTCGGCGGCACCTCGCTGGCGCGGCTGACATTCGACAGCTTGGTCGCCAGTTGCAGCAAGGACAGCTCGCGCCATGCTACCTTGTCCTTCGTGGTCGTGTCGGTCTCCCGTTCGGGTTGTCGACGTCTCGACAATGCTATCGAACCTGTCCGAAAGCGGCATGGCCACAGCGCCCCTCGCGGGGGACGCTGTGGCCGAACTGTCAGGTGACTACCGTCTCAGGGCGAGCGGACATCGGTGACCGGTCGTGACGCAACCTTTGGTGGGCTCGGAAGCCCCTCCCTGGCATGGCCAAGTCGTATACGCCGTCCCCGACGGTGCGCACCACGGGGGCAACGTGTCGAGATAGATCCCTGGTAGCGGCGGCGGGTTACCAGTCAGATCACGCAGCAGTCGATGTCCGCCGCGGAGCGAGGCTTCATCTGTCGAACGCCATCCGCGCCTACCGCAATCCGCTTCATGCGCAATGGGTGGCGGCACCGCTGCGCAGCGACATGGTGCGAGCAAGGAGCCTGACCGCGGAAATGCGCCCCGCCTGCGCGCCTGAAGACTGGCTACGGCAGAGACGTCGCGGCGCGCGTTCCGTCGGCCTCCTTGCAAGCTCTGGGGCTGTTCGGCCTGTCGGCGACGGCGTGCCGCCGGCACCGCGCTCTAACGAGCTCGGGCCCATAGGGCACCGGTTCCTGAAGCCGTTCATGGACTTCCGTAGCTCGGGAGCGCTCGAGACCCCTATGAGCGAGTTCGGCTGTCAAGGGCTTGAGCTGGGTTACACTGGCCTCTGCTATAGCGGCAACCTGATCTGGAGCGACGATGGCTGGATCCCTTGTGCGATGCGCACACCGGAATGGCAGGTCATTCGCGACAAAAAAGAGGCTGCGCTTCATATACAA
Organism: Gammaproteobacteria bacterium; assembly: GCA_020444775.1. Next base: position 1,142 of record JAGRHX010000043.1, on the reverse strand, counting down.
CGGATACCGCGTTTTGCTGACACGTGCGCGCGGGCATCATTATCTACGTGCCGATAGGTAGCGCGGAAGACGCCACTCGCTCTCGCCGCGAATTCGATACGACGGCGAATGTCTTTTTGCTCAAGGCTGGAGGCCAAGCGCTCCAGCCCGCAAATGCGGTTGAAGGCCAGCCAAGCCGCCAGCCCCACTCTCAGGCGACGTCGCTGCTTCGCACTGGCAAAGTCCTACCGGCCCGCAAGGGCACCACCTTCGAGCCTTCGCCGCTTGCCGGTCCAATCACATGCATAGCCCGCAGATCCAGGGCACGGCGCTTGTCGGCACTGTACTGGGCAAGGTTGTAGGTGCCGGCCATGTCCAGTGTTGGTGCCGTCCGCTCCACCTCGCGCTCGAGCAGCGGGTCGCGGCCTTCGAGAACCGCACCCTTGATCTGCCGCATGTTGGTGCGTGCCATGGTCTGGTTGAGATCGGGATGCTTGCCGATCGTCATCTGACGCTCGCAGCCACGCGTCATGTAGCGCAAGACAAACGAACGGACCCCCTTGGCGGTCACGCGGATACCGAGATCCGGTTCGGCCACGTCCCACTCAGTCCGGTTATCACGCTCGAGAGGCGGCAGACTCTTGATGATTTGCGGCATAAAGTGACTTGGCATTGCCCAACCCACAAGATCAATGAAAGGGCGCTCTATGTTCGGAAGGGACGGACACAGACAGTTATTCTTATCAACTTATAGTAACAATCCACCGAATCGCACAAGGATAAATCAATGAATATCGAAAGCTTGCGCATCGCGTGGCACGCGGATGTTGTATCTTGGTGCCATCATCATTTACTTTACAAACAGGAGGCCGTCGGTTCGATCCCGATCAGCTCCACCAGTTTTTCAAGTGTTCGAGCGTCCATTCTTCGTTCGAACAACGGCACAACCCTCAGGCGAATTCTGTCTTGCGTTCGGCCTCGGCACCAGCCAGCCCGGCCTCGCGGACGATGTCGGCGATCTGCGCGAACTGGCCCGTGAGCGGGTTGCTCTTGCGCCAGGCCATGCCGATCGTCCGCGCCGGGTGCGGCGGGCCGAGACGGGCGACGGAGACCGCGGCCGAGCGGGTCTCGATCGGCACGGCCATCTCCGGGATCAGGGTCAC
>JAGRHX010000682.1 GCA_020444775.1 Gammaproteobacteria bacterium | reverse complement strand
CAAGCCCTTGTAGCCCGGCTCGTCGGGATTGGTGCGTGCCAGCAAGGTCATCAGATCCGAGCGCGCGGCATGGGTGATCCACGTCTTTGCCCCGGTGATCTTGTAGGTGTCGCCGTCGCGCACCGCGCGGGTGCGCAAGGATGCGAGATCCGATCCGGAGTTCGGCTCGGAGAATCCCTGACACCACAGCTCGCCCTTGGCCACACCGGGCAGATAGCGGCGCTTCTGCGCCTCGGTCCCATGCGGCAGCAAGGTGCCCGGCATGTGGATCAGCGAGATCGTGAAGATGCGCGCCTGCGGGGCATCCGCCCGCGCCATCTCATCCGAGATGGCGATCAGGTGTCGCAACGACAGTCCGGCACCGCCGTATTCCTTCGGCCAGTGGGGGATGGCCAACCCGACCTTGGCGCGCTCCGCCATCCACCAGCGCTGGAAGGTGATGAACTCCTCGTTCGATGCCCGCACCATGCGTGCCTTCCAGTCGGGTGGCACGACCTCGGCCAGCCACTCGCGAATCGCCTGCCGGAAAGCCTGCATGTCATGTTGCGCGTCGAGAATCTTCATGCTTCGAGCTCCAGCGCGGAACCACCGGACATCGTGACAGCAGCCAGATCGTCGGCGGCACGGTCGCGCAACGCGGTATTCGCCATGACCAGCACCTCGTTCAGACGAGCGCGCTTGAGATAGATGTGCGGATCGAAGTCCCAGGTGAAGCCGACCCCACCGTGCAGCTGCACACAATCGGTGGTGACGAACACAGCGGCTTCGGTCACCTCGGACTTGGCCAGCGACACCCAGATATCCGCGTCGGGCGCATCCGCCGTGGTTCGCTCCACCGCGTGGGCGAGCGTCTCGTCCATGACCGCGAGCCGCGTGACCAGATCGGCAGCGCGGTGCTTGAGCGCCTGGAACCCCGCGATCGGCTGTCCGAACTGCTGGCGGGTCTTCATGTACTCGATGGTACGCTCGGTGATGGACCGGGCACCGCCGGCACCATCGGCCGCGATCGCCAGGGCCATGGCCCGAGTCAACGCCCTACGGGTCGCCTGTGCACCCGGCAGCACGCAAAGCGGCTTCGCGTCGCGGAACCGAACATCGATCACCTCGCGGGTCCGGTCCCAGATCCCGACCGGCGCGATATCTGCGCCGCTGAGCTCGACAATCGCCCAATCGTCAGCCACTGGCGCCAGCACGAACGCGGCCTCGGCATTGCCCAGGCAGCGCAGCTCGCCGGATACCCCGGCACTGTCGCGAGTCAACGCCGCCTCATCCAGGGCCGCGGGCACGGCCGCGCTGATCTCGCCGCTCGCAAGGCGCGGCAGCCAGGTGGCCTGCGTCGCCTCATCCGCGCATTCCACCAGCACCCGCCCGGCCGAGAGCGTCGCAATATACGGGCCCGGCGCCGACTGTTGCCCGATCTCGCCATGCACGAGCGCCAGGCCGCGTGCACCGAGATCGAGGCCACCATACTGCTCCGGGATCCCCACCCCCAGCCAGCCGAGCGACCCCGCCTGCGCCCAGAGTGTCTTGTCGAGTGCGTTCTTGCCGTCGATGAACGCATGCAGCTGCGTGCTGCCGCAGTGCTCGGCCAGCACGCCGGCGATGCTTTCGCGCAAGGCCTCGAACATCGACGCGTCGAAGTCGTCCTCCGCTTGCGTCGTCCCCTGAATCTGCGTCGCTGTCACCATCCGCTCCTTTGTGCAAACGCCGCTGCCTCCATCGAGCCGGGCGTAATCAACCTGAACCGGCCAGCGCCGCTTCGATGGCCGCGATGTCGATCTTCTTCATCTCGAACATCGCTTCCATCGCCCGTCGCGCGGCCTCGCGGTCGGGGCTGGCGATGGCCTGGGTCAGTATCCGCGGCGTGATCTGCCAGCTGATGCCCCATCTGTCGCGGCACCAGCCGCACTGGCTCTCCTCACCGCCATTGCCGACGATTGCGTTCCAATAGCGATCTGTCTCGGCCTGGTCATCGGTCGCAATCTGGAAGGAGAAGGCCTCGCTGTGCTCGAACCGCGGGCCGCCGTTGATACCGATACACGCAATGCCGCAGACCGAGAACTCCACGACCAGCACGTCGCCGGCCTTGCCGTTGGGAAAATCGGTCGGCGCGCGCTGGATACCGCGCACTTCGCTGTCGGGGAAGGTTGCCGCGTAGAAACTCGCCGCCCGCTCGGCTTCACTCTCGTACCACAGACATACGGTGTTCTTGGCAGTCATCGCGTCTCTCCTGTCTGGCGGAGCCGCCCCCCTCCGGGCCTCAGGGCAGTTCGCCGTTCAGACGTGGTCCAAAGCGAACCCGGCCACGGCCATCAGCTGCGTTTGCCGATGATCGAGAACATCGCGCCCTGCGGGTCGGCGCCGTTGATGATGAACTCCCCGCCCGGGATCTCCTGCGGACCGTTCAGAACCTGCCCTCCGCCAGCGGCGATATGTCCTGCGGCAGCATCGATGTCGGCCACGCGAAAATAATAGGACCAGGACGACACCGGCATCATGTCGGGTTTCTTCATCATGCCGCCAAACATGAAGTCACGGTCGACACCGTTCTTCAGCATCTCGTAGGGTCCCATCGGCCCCATGTCCATGCTGTCGGCGACCACCCAGCCGAACAGCCCGCCGTAGAAGCGCCTGGCCGCCGCCGGATCGGCGGTGATGAGCTCGTTCCAAGCGCAGTGACCGACGCGCGGCTCGTACGCGGAAAACGCGTTGCTCGGTCGGCCGGACTCATCGTCGATCAGATACAGCGATGCCCCCTGTGGGTCCATGATCATGGCAAAGCGACCGACCCCGGGGAGCTCGACCGGCGACATCATCACCGAACCGCCCGCGGCCTCAAGCGCCGCGAGCGAGCCATCCAGATCATCGCTCTGCACATAGCCGACCCAGGCCGGCCGCGCACCACCCGCGAGCATCTGGTCGCTCAGCGCGAGGATCCCCCCGACCGGTTCGTCGCCGGCGGCAACGACCCGATAGTCGATATGCGTCTGTCCGCTGTCGGCATAGGTCCAGCCGGTCAATCCAGCATAGAACGCCTGCGCCGCGTCGGCGTCGCTGGTCATCAGCTCGTACCAGATGAAATCACCATGCGTCGCGCTCATCGTCGCGCCTCCTGATTGGTATCCATCAGGATTTCGAAGCCGCCATGGATCAAGCGCTTGCCATCCAACGGCATGCTGGCGCCGAGCGCCGGCATGCGGCTGTGGTCACGCATCTTCTGCGAGCCCTGCTCGAATGCCGCCTTCGACGACCACTCGACGAAACCAAAAGCCACGGCCTCCCCGGCCAACGCCTTCACCGCACGCTTGAAATCGGTGACCTTGCCGTCTGCTATCGTCTCGCCCCAGCAGTCCGCGGCACGCAGCGCGCCGCAGTCGATCGCGACCTCACGCATCGTTGCGCACATTCCCGCAAACGCCTCGCGGTTGTCCTTGGGAACGGGCGCGACATAGCCCTGCACATAGCCACTGCGGCCGCCCGGACCGGACTCACCGAGCGTCTCGAAGCCCGCGAAGACCATACGCCTGCCGTCGAACGGCATCTCGGTGGGGACCTGCATGCGCTCGTCCCGACTCATCGCATCGTGGGCCTGGTTGCAGGCCGCTTCCGAGGCCCAGTCGATCCAGGCAAAGACGACGTTCTCCTCGCCCTCTGCATTCACGCCACGAAACATATCGGTGAGCTCGCCTCGCGGCACGTTCTCACCCCAGCACTCGACGATGCGTTGCGCGCCATACTCCATGAAGAAGGGCGCGGTGGCGACTGCCAGCTCGCGGTACGCCGACTTCTTCTCGGGCAGCACCGGTATCAGAAAACCCAAGCGATAGGTCACTACCCTCTCCTTTGCACGAGGCGTCGTGGATTCGCGCGCCGATTATGCACCCGGAACATGACAACCGTGTCGTTGCCCTCTAAAGAGCAAGAGAATGCCGCCTGACACCGCCGCGCGTTTGCCCTTCAGGCGTTGCCGGCCATGGCAAACCGCTGGCCACCGACCGACGGACGGTCGAGGCCGTAGCGGTCACGCAGCGTGTTGCCTTCGTAGGCGGTACGAAACAGTCCCCGCCGCTGCAGCAGCGGCACCACCTCGTCGACGAACACGTCGAGCATGTGCGGCAACACCGGCGGCATCAGGTTGAATCCATCGCACACGCCGTGTTCGAACCAGTCCTGGATGAAATCCGCGAGTTGCTCCGGTGTGCCGGCGAAGGTGTAGTGACCACGCGCACCGGCCAGGGTGGCGAGCAGCTCGCGCAGCGTCGGCCGCTCGCGCCGCACCTTGCCGACGATGACCTCGACCCGGCTACGCGCCGCCTGCACCGTCTCCGGGTCCGGAAAATCCTCCACGCGCAGCGGGCGGTCCAGTGGCAGATGGGAGAAGTCGAAACCACCGAAGCGACCTGAAAGACGACGGCGACCGACCTCCGGGTCGGTGAGATCGTTGAGCTCTCGGGCATAGCGTTGCGCGGCCGCCTCGGTGTCGGCGACCACCGGGCTGAGGCCGGGCAGCACCAGGACCTCGTTCGGGCTGCGACCGGCCGCCACGGCGCGGCCCTTCAGGTCACGATAGAAGTCCGCCGCGGTCGCGCGTTCCAGATGCGCTGTGAAGACCGCCTCGGCGTGACGCGCCGCGAAGTCGCGTCCGGTATCCGAGGACCCGGCCTGGACCAGCACCGGCCGTCCCTGAGGGCAGCGTGGCACGTTCAGCGGGCCAGCCACGCGGTAGTAGCGGCCGACATGATTGATTGGCCGGATCGCCTGCGCGTTCGCGTACACGCCACTGGCCCTGTCGTCCATCACCGCATCGTCGTCCCAGCTGTCCCAGAGCGCCTTGGCCACCGCGACGAACTCGTCGGCGCGGGCATAACGCTCCGCGTGAGTCACCTGCGCGGTGTCGCCGAAATTACCCGCCGCCGGCACCGACCAGGAGGTGACGATGTTCCAGCCCACGCGCCCGTTGCTCATATGGTCCAGCGACGCAAACTGACGCGCCAGATTGAACGGCTCGGAATAGGTGGTCGAGGCGGTGGCGATGAGGCCGATGTCGCGAGTCGCTACCGAGAGCGCACCCAGCACCGTGATCGGCTCGAGCCAGGTGCGGGCGGCACGCCCGGCATCCTCACCGAGGGACAGCGTATCGGCGAGGAAGACCGAGTCGAACAGGCCCTGCTCCGCGCGTCGTGCCGCCTCGACGTAGAAGCGGATGTCGGTGAGCGGCAAGGTAGAGGCCTGAGGGTGTCGCCACGAGGCTTCGTGGTGGCCGCGGCTCTGGATGAACAGATTGAGGTGAAGCTGTCTGGGCATGATGCTGGATCCCCTGTTGCCCGACACGACGGTCCGCCACGATTGTCGAAGCGTTCGACGCCGCCGCACGCTCGGCCGCGCATCGACTGCTGCAAGTGCACAAACCGCGGTCAGACATCGTCGTCAGGCACGCCGGGGCCAGTACCCTGCCCGGACCCGGCGTGCACATGCCGGAGAAATTGCGAGCGCATTGCAGTTTCAATATGCTCCAGCAGCAGGAGCAGACACAAGAAGATCGCGGCAGCACCCTGCGCATCGCGCGTGCTGGAGCGGCATGGGCCGAACAATGGCGCTACGAGGCGTCCGACGGCAAGCGGGCATGGACATGACGGAAGTTGCCCAAACACCAAGCCCACACCGAATGAGGAGAAACATGTTGCAACGAACAAGAGCACGTTGGTGCAAGGCTACGTTCGCCCTCCTACTAGCCATGGTGCTCGCGCCGGCTGGTGCCCAGGAGATGTCCGATGCGGAGAAGGCACTGTACGAGGTGGCGAAGCAGAACGGCGAGACCGTCACCTGGTACGTTTCCCATTACAGCGCCGAGACCGCCGAGGAGATAGGTGCCGCCTTCAAGGCGAAGTTCGACGGCGTGGGTGTCAACGTCATCCGAACCACGGCGCAGGTGGCGTTCCAGCGTCTGAACCAGGATCTGCGCGCCAACGTTCAGCAGTGTGACGTGTTCAGCTCTACGGACCTCGGCCACTACGCCTATTTGAAGAGCAAGAAGCATCTGATGCAGTTCACGCCGCAGGCCGCCTCGAAGGCCTTCGAGGCGTATCAGGGGCTCGACCCGGACGGTTATTTCCACATCACCTCGGCCGGTCTGGTCGTCATCAACTACAACAAGGAGAAGACCGCGGGCAAGACATTGCCCAAGAACTGGCCTGATCTGCTCGACCCGATGTGGAAGGACCAGGTCGCCCTCGGTCACCCCGGGTTCAGCGGCTATGTAGGCACCTGGGTGGTGATGATGCGCAAGCTGTACGGCTGGGAGTTCTTCGAGAAGCTCGAGGAGAACGATCCTCAGATTGGCCGCTCCATCAATGACACCGTCACCATGCTCAACGCCGGTGAGCGCAGCGTCGGTGCCGGTCCCGCCGCGACCACGCTACGCAGCGCCTCGCGAGGCAACCCGCTCGGCATCATCTATCCGGAAGATGGCAGCCTGCTGATGATCGCGCCGTCCGGGATCATGGCCAACACCAAGAATCCCAACGCGGCCAAGCTGTTCATGGAGTTCCTGCTCAGTGTCGAGACCTCACGAATCGCCGTGGGCTCGTTCAGCGAGCCGATTCGGCCCGAGGTGCCGCCGGCCGAGGGTGGCAGGCCCCTCAGCGAGGTGAAGACCATCCGTCCCAGCTTCGAGGAGATCAAGAAAGGTATCCCCGAGGTCAAGGAGGAATGGCGCGACACCTTTGGTGTCTGACGCGCAGACCCGGCCGCGTGGTGAAACAGCGTGCGCGGACAGCGCCTGGCTTTCGCCACGCGGCTGCCCGCGCACGCGCCACCCGTCCTGCACTGCCCCACCAGCATCAATCAGGAAGATCCGGCCACCATGAGCGACTCATCCCTCACTCGGACGACGGCCGAGTCCCGACCATCGGGACTGCCTGCGCGCCGACTGCGATCCTTCGATCCCCTCTACATCCTCTGGTTCGTCCTGATCGGGATACTGCTGTTCCTGGTCGTGAGCCCGATGCTGCGCTTGTTCGTGGTCAGCCTGCAGGAGCAGGAGACCGGCGTCTGGACCTTTGCCAATTACCTGACAGCCTATGGCCGGTCACGCTACGTCGAGGCGCTGCTCAACTCGCTGTATCTGGGCGGCGCGACCGCGCTGCTCAGTGCCGTGTTCGGCATCCCGCTGGCCTGGGCGCTATCGCGTACCGACATGCCCTTCAAGACCCTCATCTGGATCGTCGTGCTCGGCGCCTTCATCGTGCCTCCCTATCTGGGCGCGATAGGCTGGATCCTGCTGGCCGGTCCGAATTCCGGCTGGGTGAACCAGGCCTGGACCATGCTCACCGGCTCCACCGACAGCCTGGTCGATATCTACAGCTTCGAGGGACTGGTGCTGATCATCGCCCTCAACTCATTTCCGTTCATCTTCCTGTTCACCAAGGCGGCGCTGGACCTGGTCTCGTCCGAGATGGAGGATGCGGCGAGCATTCTCGGCTCGGGCACCTGGCGCACCACCTTCAAGATCACGCTGCCGCTGGTCTGGCCCGCGATACTCGCCGGAATCATCATCGTGTTCCTGGAGACCATCGCCTTGTTCGGGTCGCCGGCGCTGATTGCCATACCCGCGCGCTTCCAGGTGGTCACCACCCAGCTCTGGCAGTTCTTCGAGTTTCCGGTGCGGGTCGAGGTCGCGGCGGCCTACGCCATGCCCCTGCTGCTGGTCACGGTCGCGCTGATGTGGCTGCAGAAACTGCTGATCGCCCGCAAGGGCTTCGTGTCGCAGACCGGCAAGGGCGGTGAGCGGCGACTGATTGCGCTCGGCGCGTGGCGCTGGGTGCTGTTCGGCTATTGCGCCTTCGTCGGACTGCTGGCAGTCGCGCTGCCGATGATCGTGCTCATCCAGGCATCCTTCGCCAAGGCCTGGGGTCGCGGATTCGCCCTGGACAACATCACCATCAAGAACTACGTCTTCCTGCTCTTCGAGCACGACATGGCGTGGGTCGCGATCAAGAACACCTTCGTGTTCGGCATCGGCTCGGCCACCTTCGCGGTCATCCTGGCGTTGGCCATTGCCTACATCGTCAATCGCAAGCTGGTGCGTTTCGGCAACGTGCTGTCGTTCCTGTGCATGGCGCCCTTCGTCATCCCCGGTATCGTGCTGGCCATCGGTTTCTATGCCGCCTATGCCTCACCACCGCTGGCGTTGTACGGCACATCAGCGCTGATGATCCTGGCCTTCACCACGCGCTTCCTGCCGATTGCCTTCGCCAACAGCTCCGCCGCGCTACGCAGCATTCATCCGGAGATGGAGGAAGCCGTCCGTATCCTCGGCGGCAACCGCCTGGTGGCCATCAAGCAGGTGGTCGCGCCGCTCATCCGACGCAGTCTGGTCGGCGGCTGGTTCTTGATCTTCATCCTCGCCACCCGTGAGCTGAGTGCCGCCATCTTCCTGGTCGGGCCCTACACTCGCACCATCTCTGTTTTGCTCTTCGATCTCAGTGAAGAGGGGAATTTCGAGGTCCTGGCCGCGTTCGGCGGGATCCTGCTCGTCATCACCATGTTGTTCGTCTTGCTGGGTATGCGGGTCGCGGGTCGCGACTTCATGCTGAGGAGAGGCTGATGTCCAAGCTTTCGCTCAAAGGTGTGGTGCGGCGCTTCGGCGACTTCACCGCGGTCGACGGTGTCGACCTGGAACTTGCCGAGGGCGAGTTCGTCTCGTTGCTCGGCCCGTCAGGGTGCGGCAAGACGACGACCTTGCGCATGATCG
>JAGRHX010000681.1 GCA_020444775.1 Gammaproteobacteria bacterium | reverse complement strand
GCTCGGCGTGCGACCCGGTGAACGGGTGGCGCTGATGGCCGGCAACTCGGTGGACTTCGTGGTGTGCTTCTGCGCGATCGTTCGCCTGGGGGCGATCGTCGTGCCCATCAATCTCGCCTACAAGGGCGGCTTCCTCGAGCACATCCTCAACAGCGCGGGTGCTCGCATGATCCTTGCCGAGGTGGGTCATCTAGAGGTGCTGTGCGAATCCTGGTCGCGGATGCCGGCACTGGATGCGCTGGTGGTGCTCGGGGCGGCAGCAGACATCAAGCGGCTGCCCGCGGGCGTAGAATCCACGACCCTGGTTGCGCTCGAGTCCATGCACGCCTCGCCACCGTCGGTCGACCTCTCGGTGAGCGATCCGGCCGCGTTGATGTACACCTCGGGCACCACCGGGCCGGCCAAGGGTGTGATTCAGCCGCATGGCCACATCCTGCTCATGGGACACCTGTTCATCGAGCACATGGCCCTCACGCCAGAGGACCGGCTCTATACGCCTCTGCCCCTGTTTCATGCCAATGCCCTCGGGCTGCACCTCGCGACCGCGTTGGAGCTCGGTATCGAGATGGTGCTGGACGATCGTTTCCATGCCACGCGTTGGCTCGACACCATTCGTCGCTACGGCGCCACCAGCACCAACCTGCTGGGAGTGATGGGAGAGTTCATCCTGTCACAGCCGGAACGGCCCGACGATGCCGACAACCCGTTACGTAGTGTCAATTGCGTGCCCATCGCGCCAGGTAGGGGGCCGGTCTTCGAGGCCCGCTTCGGCTGCCGATTCACCGAGCTGTACGGCACCACCGAGGTGAGCATCCCGATCTTCACGCCACGCGACGCGCCGGTGCGCCCGGGCGCCGCAGGCAAGATGGTCGATCGCTGGTTCGAAGGCCAAATCGTCGATCCCGACACCGACCAACCGCTCGGCCCCGACCAGGTTGGGGAGATGGTGTTCAGGCCCAAGGTGCCCTGGTGCTTCATGCAGGGGTATTTCGGCAATCCCGCCGCCACGGTCGATGCGTGGCGCAATTTCTGGTTCCATACCGGGGATGCTGGCAAGCAAGACGCCGAAGGCTGGTTCTACTTCGTGGATCGCATGCGCGACTGCCTGCGGCGTCGCGGTGAGAACATATCGTCGTTCGAGGTGGAATCGGTGATCGCGGAGCACGTCGATGTGCAGGAGGTAGCGGTGGTGGGGATCGACGCCGGGATCCCGGGCGGCGAGCAGGAGGTGCTGGCCTGCGTGGTGCCCGCGACACACGTGGACAGGCGCGCGCCCGAGCCTTTCATCGATGCGCTGATCGCGCACTGCGAGGCCCGGATGCCGGCCTTCGCGGTGCCCCGCTATGTCAGGGTGATGGACGCGCTGCCCCGGACACCGACCGAGAAGGTCCGCAAGCAGGCGCTGCGCGACGAGGGCGTGGGCGGCGGGTGCTTCGATCGACTTCAGACTCCGGCCGCGAGTCCGGCACGATGAGCGCGCTGCGTGACAGGACCGCGATCGCGGGTATAGGCGCCACCGCCTATACCCGCCAATCCGGGCGCAGCGTCGAGTCCCTGGCCCTCGAAGCCTGCCGCGCGGCCATGGCCGATGCCGGAGTCGATGCCGACCAGGTCGATGGTGTCGTGACCTACGGTCTCGCGGACACGGTGTCGACCAGCGTGGTGGCAACGGGTCTTGCCTTGCCCGGCTTGCGCTATTCGGTGGATATCAATGCCGGCGGCGGCATGGCCGCCGGTGCCGTGCTGCACGCGGCGATGGCCGTCGCCACCGGTCAGGCGAACTGCGTGCTGGTCTACCGGGCGTTGAACGGCGCATCCGGCTTGCGCTATGGCGGCGCCGCGTTCACCGAGCTTCTGGAGCGCACCAGCGTGCACTCGGATGCGGAGGGGCAATTTCTCTCGCCCTATGGCGTGCTGATGCCTGCCCACGAGTTCGCGCTGCTGTGTCGACGCCATATGATCGAGTACGGCACCACGCACGAGCAGCTCGGCGCGGTGGCGACCGTCTGCCGTGCCCACGCAAACCTCAACCCGCGTGCGCAGATGTACGCGCGGACCATGAGCATGGACGACTATCTGGCTTCGCCCTGGATCGCCGATCCGTTCCGGGTCTTCGACTGCTGCCTGATGAGCGATGGGGCCTGCGCGGTGCTCGTCACCGACG
>JAGRHX010000680.1 GCA_020444775.1 Gammaproteobacteria bacterium | reverse complement strand
CGTCGACGCGACCACCGTGGTTGCGACTCATCTGAGCCACGTGGTGCAGCTGCATGCGCACGAGCTGCTCGGCCACGAAGAGGTGCAGCAGCTGCTGAACGCCGTGGCGCGCAGCACGCCGAAGCTGGTCGAGGATCTGGTGCCGAAGACCCTGTCGCTCGGTCAGGTGGTAAGGGTCGTGCAGAACCTGTTGCTCGAGCACGTGCCGATTCGTGATTTCCGCACGATCGCCGAAGCATTGGCGGAGCAATCAGCCATCAGTCAAGAGACCGACGCCCTCACCGGTGCCGTGCGTGTCGCGCTACGACGGACGATTGTCCAGCAAATCAACGGTATTGCGCGCGATCTGCCGATCATCACGCTGGATGCGCGGCTGGAACAGTTATTGCACCAGTCGCTGCGGGGCGACTCGGGCGGTGCACCTTCGATAGAGCCCGGACTCGCGGAGCGCCTGCAGCAGGCACTGGCTCAGTGCCTGAATCGGCAGGAGCTGCAGGGCGAGCCGACGGTGCTGGTGGTCGCGCCGGGCATACGCACCTGGCTGGCCAAGCTCTACCTGCCGGCGCTGCCCGGCCTGCATGTGCTGGGCTACACCGAGATTCCGGAGACCAAGCAGGTCCGCATCGTCCACACCATCGGCGAGGACGTGCTGCAGGCCACCATGGCCAGCGCGGCATGAGCGCGGTGCGTGCAGACGACTACGCGCGGGATCTGCTCGAGCGAACGGGGAATGTCATCAGCACGGTGTCATCTGGTCGGCGGAAGGAGGTCGGCGGAAGGGGGTCGGCGAATGTGCTCACCGCAGGAGCATGCCGGCTACTGGCTGAGGCGGAACAATGACGATTAGAAAAATCATCTCACCAGACATGCAAACGGCCATGCGTCGCGTGAAGAGCGAGCTCGGGCCCGATGCCATCATCATGCGCAGCCAGATGGTACCAGGTGGCGTCGAGGTCACCGCGCATGCCAGCGAAGGCACGCTCGGCAAGCGGCAACGCAAGCCGGCAATGGCCTCGCCACGTAGCTGGTCCGATCTGGTCAAGGAATTGAAGCTCGAGACCCGTGGCAACGCGGCGCCCCAGTCCGGCGAGACGTCCGAGATGCAGCGCATGCGCAGCGAGCTGGACGAGCTCAGACGCATGATCGAAGGTCGCGCGGGCGGCGCCGACGCGGCCGCCAGCGGCGATCCCGGCTACCGACGCAGCGAGTCACCGCCGTCGGCAAAGCCCGGCTACGGCTCCGTTGCCGATCGCATCGACTTCTCGGTCGCCTCCAAGCTCGAACGGCTCGGACTCGGGCACGAGCTATGCGCCGCGATCGCCGGCAGGGTGCGAGCGGTGGAGCACGGCCGGGCCTGGGACGAAGCGCTGTCGATCATCGCCAGAAGCCTGAAGATCGATGACGGCAATCCGATCGAGAAGGGTGGGGTGGTCGCGTTGGTCGGTGCCACAGGGGTAGGCAAGACCACGACCATAGCGAAGCTGGCAGCTCGCTATGCACGTGTCCACGGGCCGCGTCGACTGGCGCTGGTGACCACTGACAACGTGCGTATCGGTGGTTGCGACCAGCTACGAACCTTTGCACGTGCGCTCGGTTGTCCGGTGCTCTCCGCGGCCAGCGCGAGCGAGCTGCAGGCGGCGCTGGCCGGCCTGGCGCGCAAATCCCTGGTGCTCATTGATACCGCCGGCATGAGCCCGCGAGATCTGCGTCTGTCCGAGCATCTGGCGATGCTCAACGCCACGCCGGGCCAGGTACGCAGCTACCTGGTGCTGTCGGCGAGCATGCAGGAAGCGGCGATGTCACAAACGGTCCGGGCGTACTCACAGATTCCGCTCGAGGGCTGCATTCTCACCAAGCTTGACGAGGCGGGCTCAATGGGACCGGCAATCAGTACCTTGCTCCGACACAAACTGCGGGTTGCGTATCTGACCAACGGTCCGCGCGTGCCCGAGGATTTCCATAACGCGACGGCTAAACGAATCATGAACATCTCGGTCTCGCTGGCCAGTAGCGAAGAACCGGACGAGGCAAGCACGACCGACCTGCTGGCGGTCGGTCAGGGTGGCAGGAGCTGAGCATGGGCGCGAAACCAGTTCAGGCGATCGCCGTGGCGAGCGGCAAGGGTGGTGTGGGTAAGACCACGATCTCCGTGAATCTCGCGACCATGCTGGCGAAGAAGGGTCATTCGGTGCTGCTCATGGACGCCGATCTGGGTCTGTCCAATGTCGACGTGGTGCTCGGTCTGAAGCCGCAGGGCAACCTGTCCCACGTGCTGAGCGGCGAGTGTCGTCTGCAGGACATCCTTCTGCAAGGGCCATACGGGCTGAAGATCGTGCCGGCGGCGTCCGGCGTCCGGCAGATGGCGCAGCTCGGTAGTGTCGAAGCGTCCACCATCGTGCAGGCCTTCGATGGCCTGTCCGAGCCGGTCGACACGCTGGTGATAGACAACGCCGCCGGCATCAACGACGGCGTGATGTTCTTCAGCCGGGCGGCTACCGACGTGCTGGTGGTGGTCTGTGACGAGCCGGCCTCGATCGCGGATGCCTATGCGCTCATCAAGTGCCTCAGTCGCGAATGCGGTGTCTACGAGGTGCGGGTGGTGTGCAACGTGGTCGACTCGGCGGCACAAGGACGTGATCTCTTCGAGAAGCTCGCACGGCCGGTCTCACAATTCCTCGACGTCGGTCTGATCTACGAGGGCTTCGTGCCCGACGACGATTACGTGCGCAAATCGATTCGAAAACGCAGCGCGCTCGTGCAGAGCTACCCGCGCTCGCGCGCCTCGATGGCCTTCAACCGGCTGGCCACGCGCGCCGAATCGTGGATGCTGCCGGATACACCCAGTGGTCATGTCGGATTCTTTCTGGAGAGATTTTTCAACGATGCATCTGAGGTGGAGCTGAGAACATGAACGGGCAAGCCATGTATGCCGAGGTGCAGCGTCAAGGCGGAGATGATTTCCTCAAGGAGCACGCCCCGCTGGTCAAGCGGATCGCCTACCATCTTGCCGCCCGACTGCCCGATTGCGTGCAGGTGGACGATCTGATCCAGGCCGGCATGGTGGGGCTGCTCGAGGCCTCCGAGAACTTCGATCCGACCCAGGGCGCGAGCTTCAAGACCTACGCTGGCATCCGTATTCGCGGCGCCATGCTCGACGAGGTCCGTGGTAGCGACTGGGCACCGCGATCAGTGCGCAAGCGGGTGCGCTCGCTTACCGAGGCGACCAAGCGTATCGAGGAGCGCACCGGCGGTGTCGCCGAGGACGCGGCGGTTGCCGCCGAGATGGGTGTATCCATCGATGAATATCATCGTGCACTGCGCGAAGCGACCTCTACACGCATCTTCAGTCTCGACGACGACGACGTGTCCCAGCAGGCTGAGAACACCTGCACGGCCAGCGCGGAGCTGGAGCCGGAGACCATGTTCGGCAAGTCCGCGTTCAAGGCCGCGCTGGCGCGCGCGATAGGCGAGTTGCCGGAGCGGGAACAGATCGTGATGTCCTTGTACTACGACCACGAGATGACGCTGCGTGAGATCGGCGAGGTGCTGGGGGTGGTCGAGTCACGGGTCTGTCAGATTCATGGTCAGGCGCTGATACGCCTGCGCTCGCGTCTTGGCGACTGGCTCGAATAGGACCGCGACTACAACTCGTTAGAGGCCCTGCGCGCGTTCGAGGTGGCGTGTCCGGGAGTGGGACTCTCTCCCTGAAAGCCCTCCACTTTCGGGCCTCGCGGCCGAAAACCCCGGACGAAAATCCTGGAATGGAGCACCCGCCGTCGAACGACTCCGCTCGAGGCCATCTCGTCGCTTCTGGACGAGCCTGGCCGGCAGCCGGGCTCGCGGCGGCGAAGCGAGCAACGACGACCTCGGCGCGGCCGGAGGGAATTCAACATGAACGAGCTCGATATCATCCTGGTCTGTGGCGTCGCTCTGCTGCTCGGCGGTTTGTATGCGCTGCAGCGCAGCTGCTCCCGGACCCAGACCCTGCTGAAGCGACGCAGTCTGGAGCTGCAGGCGGTGGTCACCGCCCTACAACGCTGTGAGCAGCGCTTTGAGCAACGCACCGAGGCGCTCGAGTCGGAGCTCGCGATGCTCGGTCAGGACATCGAGATGCTGGATCGCGATGCACCGGTCGAGACCGTATCGATCGAGGACGCGGTGCGGCTGGCCAAGGACGGCGTGCACGCCGGCACCCTGGTCAAGAACGGTTTCAGCGTCGCCGAGGCGGAGCTTGCCGTCGCGCTATACGGCGACCAGTTCGACGTCTCCTCGGACGCCGAATCGCGGGGTCCTGTCGCTTCGACACCGGTGGCGGACGGAGCCCACAGTCGCCAGCAGGTCGTGCCGGAACGTCCGCGGTCGCAGCGCTCGGCACCTCAATCCGAAGCCGAGCCCGAGCCCGAGCCCGAGCCCGAGCCCGAGCCCGAGCCCGAGCCCGAGCCCGAGTCCGAGCCCGAGTCCGCGCGCATGTTCGAGGCTCGGATCGCTCC
>JAGRHX010000679.1 GCA_020444775.1 Gammaproteobacteria bacterium | reverse complement strand
CCGCGACATAAAGCCGAGCAACATCATGCTCACCCCCGATGGTGATGTGAAGATCGGCGACTTCGGCATCGCTGTCCGCGCTCTGGACGACACCACCCGGGTGCTTGGTCTCATCGGTTCGCCCCGCTACATGTCGCCGGAACAGGTCAAGGAACAGGAGCTGACCGGTCAGACCGACATCTACTCGCTGGGCGTCGTTCTGTACGAGATGCTGGTCGGTCGCCCGCCGTTCAATGGCACCAATCTCTCCAGGCTGATCGACCAGATCCAGAACGAAGAGCCCCCGAGCCTGCGTGAGCTCAGACCCGAGCTCCCCGAAGCGCTCGAGAACGTGGTCCGATGCGCGATGGACAAGGATCGTGCCCATCGCTATCAGACGGGTGCGGAGTTCGCTCGCGACCTGATGACCCTGTTCGGCCGCCTGCGTACCGCAAGCTTCGAAGAGCTGGCCGGTCCCCGTGGCTTCGAGATGGTGCGTGGACTGGCCTTCTTCAATGATTTCTCGGACCACGAGCTGCGCGAGCTCATCTCGCAGTGCGAGTGGAACGAGTACGGACCCGGTGCAGCGATCGGCGTGCCCGGCGACAGCGACTTCAGCTTCTTCGTGCTGCTCTCGGGTGATATCGCCGTCGACCGCAACGCGCATCGCCTCTCCTCCCTGAGCCCGGGACACTGCTTTGGCATGTTCGCCCGACAAGACGATGGCGACCCGACGGAGTTCACCGCCCTCAACCAGGTTCGTTTGCTGAGCATCGATGCCCTGCAGCTGGAGAACACCTCCGAGGCCTGCCAGCTGAGATTCAACAAGGTCTTCCTGCGCTCGATGCTGGCCCGCCTGGCGGCCCGCAGCGACGGACTCGCTCCGATGCTCTGGCGGGAGGATGCACGGCCCGAGCGCGCCGCATGACCACCGACGACAAGACAAGGTCGACTCGCCTGCAAGAGCGACGAAAAACCACCGACCAGAAACAAGAGCAAAACCCAGACGACACCATGAGCATGAGCCGTTATTCCATCCAGCCCTATGCACTCCGTGACGCCGGTCCACCTGCAGGTGCCAAGCCGGGTCCGTCGCATGGGCAACGCGAGCCCGGTCAGACGACAGAGGCCAGATTGTCCCTGTTGCTGACCCATATCCATATTGCCGCGCGCCTCATCGCCGAAGATGCCCTAGACCGCGAGGAATCGCGTCGAATCGCTGCGGAGATCGCCCAGCTTGCCAACCGCGCCATCCAACACGCCAACCGGGACCTCGCCAGCAGCACCGATCGTGCCCCGACACCGAGCTATTCCGAGGACGATCAGGACGCGCTGTCACGGCTGTCCAATCGCGAGCGGCAGATCTTCAAATCATTGGCCGAAGGGCAGTCGGTACAGGAGATCAGCGACCACATCAAACGCAGCCCGAAGACCGTCAACAATCATCGTACGCATATCCTCAAGAAGCTCGGCGTGAAGAACTCCGCCGAGCTCACCCGTCTCGCAATTCGCTGCGGTATCGTCTCACCCTGAAGCTGGCGCCGGGTACGCGGCGCCAGCCTTCGTCCTCGGCGCGACGCCTCGCCCCACACCGCGGCAGACACTCGACCCCCGGGCACCGGACGGCGCAACGCGCCGCACCCGGGGCGCCCCGACGGCGACCGCACGAGCGTGGCGCGAATCACTGATGTGTGGCCTCACAGCCTGCGCGACGATGTGAAGACCACCCTTCCAACCACGCACTCTTCTAGCGACTCGCTCCTACCCTACGCAGCTCGTCAGTCCAATCCGCGCTCTGTGCGACCCACAGGCGGGGAGACGCACTGCCGCGGCCCGGCCGCCAGACGATGAACGGCTCCCGCTACGTATCTCGTGACCGACATCAAACCTGCAATGCGCCCTCGTTCACAAGTCCGGCGCAAACGCGGCAAGCGCTCGGATAATAGGCGTATGGCCCATTCATGGCAGGCCTCAACCGCCGTTCTACCCGGGTAACGACACACAAACTCCGTTCGACGAATGGCCCCATGTCAGAAGTATCGCCCTTGAAAGTCGCCACCTTCGGTCTGGCCAGTCGGGATCGACTGGTCGTCGGCCGGATCATCGCCCTCTCCAAGTGCCGGGCACGCTGCTACGAGCTCGTCGACAACGCCGATCCCCGCGGCGCTCACATCGCGCTGGTGGAGGCGGCCGACGATGCCGCAACCGGCGACTTCGAGCAGTACGCCCTGGCACATCCGGCGACACGTTGCCTGCAGATCGTCGATACCGATCCGACGCGTAGTTCGTCGCCGCCGGCCCCCGCAGTCACAAGACGACCATTCACGGCGACCCGGCTTCTCGGCGCGCTGGACAGGCTCGCCGAACAGATGACCGAAGCATCGCCGAGCCCACGACAGGGTTCCGATGCCGGGTCCACCGCGCCATCCACGCCGCCAGCCTCGACGCACCAGGAGGCCGCAGCAAGCGCGCATCAACAGCCCGGCGAGCACGGACCTTCCACGCAGCTGCAGGCCCAGACCTCGGTGGGCCAGGTTCCAGAGTCCGCCGCCGCTGGGGACGAGGCTGCGCATCAGCAGCATCCTTCCCATCGGCCACGCGCGCTGGTGGTGGACGATAGTCTGGCGGTACGGCGGCAGGTCGGCCTCGCGCTGCGCAAGGCAGGTATAGACGCGGACTTCGCCGACAACGGCGAGACCGCATTGGCTCTGCTGCAGCAAAGCAGCTACGAGATCCTGTTCCTGGACGTGGTGATGCCCGGCATGGATGGATACGAGGTCTGTCGTCAGCTCAAGCGCTCCCGGGCCACCAAGCACATTCCAGTGGTGATGCTTACCGGCAAGTCGTCCCCCTTCGACAAGGTCAAGGGCAAGCTGAGTGGTTGCAACACCTACTTGACCAAGCCCGTCACCCTGCGTGAGTTCAACAAGGCACTGAGTCGCTGCCTAGAGCAACCTCCGGCCTTTGAGTCGCTGGCCAGCACGGCCTGAGCGGTCAATCCCAAGCGCATGAATCGATAGTCTGGAGACAACCATGCCCGTCAACAAAGTGCTGGTGGTGGACGACTCCCCCACCGACCTCGCAAACATCCGCACCATCGTCACCGATGCCGGCTGCACCGTGGTGACCGCCTCGAACGGCACCGAGGCTCTCGCCGCGGCCAAAAGGGAACGACCCGATATCATCTTCCTGGACATCCTGATGCCCGATATGGATGGCTATCAGGCGTGTCGGCGACTCACCAGCGATGGCGAGACCAAGCACATCCCGGTCGTCTTCGTGACCAGCAAGGGTCAGAAGGCGGATCGGATCTGGGCCCAGATGCAAGGTGGCCGGGATCTGGTGGCAAAGCCCTACCAACCCGAGCAGATCCTCGACCAGCTGAACGCCTTTTAGTACGACCGCGCTGCAACGAAGGGCCGTGCCACGCTACCGACATCCGGCCCGGTCGACGAATGCAGCAGGCAGCCGAGCAACGAGGTCATGAGCACAGATCCAATTGACACGGCAACACAGGGCGACACGCCTTCGGTGGTACCGCGCCCCGACGCCGATCCATGGGCCAAGACCCTGTTCCTGGAGCCTCACGGCTCGTCCGTTGGCGGCGCTGCCGCGACCACCGCTGAGCTGGATGAACCTCGGGCGCCGCCACCTGAGGCCTCGTCCAGCGGCAGGTCCGAGATCGACGGGGACGAAGGCGCCCGCACCCACATCGGCTTCTCGGCCGAGGCATTGCTGCGATCGCTGGCGATGATCGACAGCATCGGCAGCGGTAGCGCGCTGCCGGATCGCGAGCAACTCGAGCAGCACGCGACACGCGACACGCCGCGAAGTGTCTCGGATACCGCGACCAATCCACCCCGCTATGGCTTCAAGACCGGACGGCTGCGGCTGCTGACCCCAGCCAACGGCATTTGCGAGGTTCAGGTGAGGACCAGCCTGTGCGCGGTCCCTAACTCGGTGCCATGGCTGGCTGGCATGGCCAATCTGCGTGGCCAGCTGATACCGGTGTTCGATCTGCAAGCCCTTTGTCGGGCTGAGAATGGCGCCGGTAGCACTGCGGGGAACGCGCAAGTGCCCTTTCTGCTGGTCTTCGACCGGGCGGAACGTGCTTACGCGGTACTCAGCGACCAGCTCCCTGAGCCGGTGTTCGAGCCGCGAGCCGAGACGCGCAACCCGACCGTACTCGACGCCGATCTGCCCCCGGCCATGGCCCGACATGTGCGCGAGACGTTGCTCAGCAACGACCAGGCCTGGCTCGATCTGGACCTGGCCGGTCTGCTGCAGACGCTCATGGATGGCAACACCGCTTCGCTGCCCGAGTGAAGAAAACAGCCCAATCACTCGAAAACCCGAATACGGGTCAGGACCGTGCCGGTGGACCCGGTAGCTCGTCGGCCGCGTCATGGCTGACGAGCAGCCATCGTCCAGCCCGGCCCTGCCTCGAGATCAGAGCGAGAACCCAGCTATTCGCGACCGACCCGAAGTAGCCACGGCTCGCTACCAAGACGCCCGTCCGGAGGGACGTGATATGCCGCTGCCTGTGAAATCCCCGCTGTTCGCGAAGTCGCTACTACGCGTACTGCTGTTGGCCATCCTGCCTTTGACCGTCCAGGCCAACGAGGACCTGCTTGCGCACGTCGAGGACAAAGCCATCCAGACACTGCTGCAGGAGGCTCTGGACGCCGCCGAGCAACTCACCTTCAATCCGACCATCATTCGCGCGGTCCGGCTGCAGAACGCTGAGCAGCTGAGCATGGACGAGATCCTGAAGCGAGACCAGGCCTGGCAGCAGAGCGATGAGCTCGACGATTTCAAGCGTTCCCTGCAGACCAACAAAGCAGGTCGGCTGCTGACGCGCATGGTCAGCGTCAATTCGAAGTTCACCGAGATCTTCCTGACCGACAGCAAAGGCGCCAACGTCGCCGCCTATCCCGCCACCTCGGACTACTGGCAGGGTGACGAGGACAAGTTCAGCCAATGCTTTGGTCCGGCAAAGCCGGTGGTACTGAAACCGCAGATGGACCGGTCCACGAACACCTTCAGCGCCCAGGTCTCGATGCCGGTACGTGACGGACAGCAGGTCATAGGTGTGCTGGTGGTTGGCATCAACCTGTCCGGCATGCGCAACGGTGGCTGAGGCCGAGGAGACGAGCATGAAAACCCCTCTCACTGGCCGACCCGCCGTGACCGGCACCGTCGGCACCCTGGCGGCGCGCTTGGGCAGACTCATTTCTCTGCCGTCCACGATTCGCAGCAGGCTGCTGTGGCTGATCGGTCTGCAGGCGATGATCCTGATGCTCATCGGCGGCGGCTCGCTGGCCATTGTGAATGCCTTCGTCGAACGAGAGGCAACAAGCAGCGCGCAGGTCATGCTGTCGGATCGCATATCGCAGATCAACGAGACATTGCGCGTCGAGGTCATCGACCCGGTATACGCGCTGCACCTGGGCAGCATCGACTGGACCGAGGCACAGCTGGCCTTCGAACGTGGACGCAGGCAGCTCGACCGGCTCTGGGGCAGCTTCAACAAAGACATCACTGGTCGCGATGCGAAACTGGTGCAGAGCAACGTCAGCCCATTCAAGAAGGACATCGATGAGCTGTTCGATCGGTTGGGACCGGTACTGGAGTCCAAGGATACCGCGGCCCTGACCGCGCTCGCGAACCAGGATCTGCAACGGCTCGCCGAGCCGTTCATGCACGCCATGGTCGGCCTGGTCGCCTACAAGAATCACCGCCTCGCCCAGCAGGCAACCGATGCCCGGGTGGACAACGAGCGTTTCCTGGTCATGACCGGCGCCGGTGTGCTGATTGGCCTGCTGCTGGCGGTGACCCTGGGCGCACTCATCTACCGTTCCATCTCACGCCCCGTCGGCACGGTCGCTCAGACCCTGGCACGCCTGTCACAAGGTGATCTGGATGCACGCTCGGGTCTGAGTGCCGGCGACGAGATATCGCGACTGGGCGTAGCGCTGGACAACCTGCTCGACGAGCGGGTTGCGCAGATGACCGAAGCCCAGCGCGAAAATGAAGCGTTGAACAACGCGGTGGTGAACCTGCTCAAGGCCGTGTACCAACTGAGCCAGCGCGACCTCACCATCAAGGTTCCGGTCACCGAGGACGTCACCGGTCCTATCGCCGACTCGCTGAACCTGCTCACGGAGGAAACCGCCAAGGTGCTCGGTGGCGTGGTCCACATCTCGGAGCGCGTGAAGACAGCCTCGAACGCGGTGAAGCGGCAGTCCGACAGCGCCATCCAGGCCTCCGACGTCGAACAGGAACAGGTAGAGCTGGCGGCGACCGAGCTGTCCAACTCGGCCGAGGCCATGCTGCGTATCGCGCGCCTGGCGCATGCCTGCAGCCAGGCCGCGGACAACGCCATCAAGTCCACCGAGCTCGCCCAGGACACCGTGCTCGAATCGGTCTCGGGCATCACCGGGATCCGCGACACCATTCGCGAGACGGAGAAGCGCCTCAAGCGGCTGGGCGAGCGATCCCAGGAAATCTCCGGGGTCGTCAATCTGATCAACAGCATCGCCGAGCGTACCCACATCCTGGCCTTGAACGCATCGATGCACGCGGCCTCGGCCGGCGAGGCCGGCCGCGGATTCGCGGTGGTAGCCGACGAGGTGCAGCGACTGGCCGAGAACTCGCGCGAGGCCACCTCGCAGATCGCGAGTCTGGTCAACAACATCCAGGTCGAGACGGCGGACACCGCGGTGACCATGAACGAGACCATCAGCAAGGTGGTCGAGGGCACACGTCTGGCCGAACGAGCAGGCGTGCAGATGCAGGCAACCAACAAGACGACCTCCGACCTGGTGGCCATGGTCCTGCAGATCGCCAAGCAGTCGCGGGACCACGCGCGCGCCAGCGCCGAGCTGCGTACCCGAGCGCGCGACATCATCCAGTCGGCCAGTGAGGCAAACGCACGCCTCAAGGCCCAGACCGAGCTCACCGACCGGCTCGAAGTCTACTCCGAGCGTCTGCTCGAAGCGGTCAGCGTGTTCACGCTGCCGGCGCAACGACTGGACGATCGTCTCAGTGACAGCCTGGTCATCGAAGGCCCCGGTACCGCCAGCGATTCGGCCGTGGACGCCACCGTCACCCTCTTCCCTGAGCACAGAAAACAGATCATGGCCGGCTGACCGCAGCACTGTATGCCTGCCGTCCTCCGGACGCGCCCGCCATCTCCGCTGTTCGAATCGAGCCGAAACATCTTTCACCCGTGGTGCGCCCCATGCACGAAGATTTGCAGCAGATCCGCAGTCTGGCCGCTGCCTGTTCGGGAGCCTCCGACCTGGCGGCGGCTCATCGGACGCTGGCCACGCTCGAGCGACAACTGCTGGATCCGGGCGCCCAGTATCTGACGGCGTTGGTCATGCAGCAGATCGAAATGCCCACCATGGCCGACACGGACGTTCGGTGCCGCCCGCTCGCCGTGCCGCTACGTGAGCTGCTGCAGAGCTGGCCAGACGTGCTGGCCCGCTACATCCATGCGCCGGACGACCCGGCTACCCATGCTCGGGTGCTGGAGTTCGTCTGCGATCCTGCCTGGCCGAATCCCCTGCATGTCGACGAGCTGCAGATGCTGAGAGTCATGCTTCGCGGCCTCGACGAGCCCCTGGACTGGGAGCGGGACCCACTCGGCGAGAAGGCGCTGAACACCCCCACAGCCGGTCCGGTGCTGGTGTCAGATGAGGTGACCGGCGGCCCGGCACCATGCGGCGGCGCCGCACATGACCCGGGTATCAGCGACGATGGACTGTTCGATGAGCTGTTCGTAGACCCTAGCGTCGACGACCTCGATGACGAGGCAGCGAAGCTCGGTGACTTCTACGCCCTTACAGCTTCCGGCTGCGGCCGTCCGGCCGACCCGGCCAACGCAGTAAACGACACGGCAGCGACCGCCAGCGACTGCGATTTGTCGCAGACCATGTGCGAGATGTTCGGACTGCTTGCCGACGAGGCGGGACATATCGCCAGCCAGCTCACCGAGGCGCTCACCGAGAGCGGCAGCGACAGCAGCCTGTCCGAAACCCTGGAAGAGCAGCTGGACCGGCTAACGAGCGCGGCCGAGGCTCTGGATTTCCCGGCGCTGCAGCAAGCCTGCGCATTGCTACTCAGCAATTACCGGACGATCGCCGCTACCGCGTCCTCAGCGGCCGCGCACGCGGCTCTGGAGGAGGCGGCACGCGCGCTGGAGGCCTATCTGCTGAGTCCCGGGACGAGTAGCACCGCGCTGCAGCTGGTCGAGCGTCTGCGCGACCCGATCATGCCCGAGCATCCGAGCGAACAGAGCCTCGAGGTGCTGCGCGAGGGTCTGCTGCGGCCGCCATCGGTTCTGGAAGACGAGGAGCGCGCCGAGCGCCCGATGTTCGCAGCCGAGCAGGATGTGTCACTGGCGCCGCCCGCCGACGTCGACGCGGAACTGCTCGATGGTCTGCTGACGGAGCTGCCGGATCTATGCGCGGAGTTCACGCGTGCGACCCTGGGCGTCGCCGATGGTGAGCTCGACTCGCTGCAGAGCGCACAACGAATCGCGCACACCCTCAAGGGCGCGGCGAACACGGTAGGGATCAGCGGTATCGCCAACCTGACCCACCATATCGAGGACATCCTTCTGACCCTGAGCCGGCAGCAGCATCTGCCCGGTCCGCGGCTCGCCAATCTACTGGTCGAGTGCAGCGACTGTCTGGAGCAGATGAGCGAATCGCTGTTGTCCGGCAGCGCGCCTCCGCCCGAGGCAAAGGGACTGCTGCAGGACGTGCTCGACTGGGCGAACCGTATCGATACCGACGGTGCCGAAGCGGCGCTCGCCGACGATCCGCCGACCAACAATCATGCCACGCCGCGCGAGGACGTCGCCGGCGTGCCGGGTAGCGTGGACCCGCCAACGACACGGCCTGTGCGCGGTGCGGACGCACCGGACAACGACGAGCAGCACGCTGCATTGCCCGGGTCAGCAATGACAGGAGCGGCGGCCCCACAGACCACGCCGACATCGGTCCGCGACCCACGCCCGACCTCTGGCGACCTGTCGAGCTCCCCAGCCGTGTCCGCTGGCGGTCTTCTGCGGGTCCCGGCCACGGCGATGGACGAGCTGATGCGACTCACCGGTGAAGGCATGATCCTCACCGGTCAGGTCAAGGATAGGGTTGCCAATGCCGCACGTCAGCTGCGCGCCATGCTCGGTCAATGCGAACAGCTGCAGCAGCTGGCAGAGGTTCTGCAGGCCCACGTGGATCTCCAGGATCTGAGCGCCCTGGCCGCCTCGGGCCAGCGTGATCCCGGCTTCGATGCCCTGGAGCTTGACCGCTACAACGAGCTGCACACGCTGACCAACCGACTCATCGAATCGGCCACCGACACCCGCGAGATGGGTCGCGTGCTGCTGTCCTCGTGGTCGGCCCTGGACGACATGCTTGCGGAGCAGCGCCAGCTCGACAAGGACAGCCAGTCGGTGGTGCTGCGCACACGCATGGTCGAGGTACGTAGCATCGTGCCGCGATTGCAGCGCACCATCAGACAGGCGGCACGCAGCAGTGGCAAGCGCATCGAGACCGTCTTCAGCGGCGAAGCCACCCTGATGGATGCCGACGTCCTGAACGCAATCGTCGATCCACTGATGCACGTGCTGCGCAACGCTGTCGATCACGGCA
>JAGRHX010000678.1 GCA_020444775.1 Gammaproteobacteria bacterium | reverse complement strand
GTGACCACCGGCAGTCGGCCACCGGCGTAGCTGGCGATGACCAGGGCGGCGGACTCCGAGCCCATGGTGAAGATCAGATCCGCGCCGACCGCTTCGGCATGCGCGAGCAGCTCACGGCCACGAGCATTGTCCTTGTCGAAGTTCGCTATCGACACATCCGCATAGATACCCTGCTGATGCAGCACCTCGAGCAAGGCATTGGCGCCTAGCTTGTAGCTGGAAGACTTCTTCGAGACCAGCGCCTGGATCTTGCGGCGCAGATCCTCGGGTCGAGGCGACCAACGTGGCGTGATACGTAGCTGCGGCAGTTCGCCATCGACATAGCTCACGTCCCACAATGCCCGATTGTCGTCGTCGATTTCGAGCCAGCGCACCGCGTGGTCATTGCCGGCCTGCGCGCCCACCGTGATAAGCGTCATTACCAGCAAGGTCAGCACGCGGGTCAGTCGCATGACAACGGGGTGTACATCGATGACCATGATGACGCTCCTACTTTTCCTGCAAGGCGATCGATCCATCCCAGTTCTCGGGCGCCTGCTCCGGTGCGTCCCGGAAGGTCCTGCAGCGCTCGAGCATGACCTGTGTGGCCAGGTCGTTGGGATAGTCGGCGGCGAGTTGATTGAAGGCGACGAACGCGGCCACCCAGCGTCCCTTGAAGTACAGGTCCAGGGCCTGCTCGTAGCGGGTCGCGAGACGTTGCTGGTCGAAGGAGATCTCCTGGTCTCGCTCGGCGAGCAGCTCGTAGATGCGATAACTACGGGTCTGTCCCTTGACCGCGACCGCGTCCAGCAAACGGAACCGGAATCGATCCTTGACCCGCTCCCGGGTCGCCTCACTGACGATGATCCCGGTGCCATACAGCTTGTTGGTGCCTTCGAGCCGCGCGGCCAGATTCACCCCGTGCCCCATGATCGTGTAGTTGAGGCGGTCCTCCGAGCCCAGATTGCCGACAATCATCCGATCGGTATGCAGGCCGATGCGTGTCTGGAACTGCGGCTTGCCCTGGGAGGCCCAGACAGCATTCAGACCGGCTATGCGTGTCTGGCAGCGCAACGCCGCGCGACAGGCCAGATAGACCGCGTCATCGAGCCGGTTGGGCGCACCCCAGAAGGCCATCACCGCGTCGCCGATGTACTTGTCGATGGTGCCCTGCTCGTCGATGACGATGTCGGACATCTCGGCCAGATACTCGGAGAGCTGTGCCATCAGGGCCTGCGGCTCCATCGATTCGGTGATCGAGGTGAAGCCCGCGATGTCGGTGAACATGGCGGTCAGCTCGACCTCCTCACCACCGGGTTTTGCCTCGATACCCATCTGCATCAGCTCACGCACCAGCTTCGCCGGCACGTACTTGCGAAACGACTGCAGCCCGTTGCTCGCGGTTACCAGTGCCTCGCTCATCTGGTCCACTTCCTTGATATACGAGGGCACCCGCTCCACCGCGTCGAGCTCCAGGGATTGAATCCGCTTCATCTGCTCGGCAAGCCGGTTGATTGGTCGGGTGATGGAGGTGGACAGCACATAGACCACGCCCAGCGACAGGAGCAGGAACAAGGCCGCGCCAAGCAACGCGTAGTGACGCATCTGATCGAGCGGCCCCATCAGATCCGATTCGGGCAACACCACCACCATCTGCCAGTTGGATGGGAACGACTTGGGGAACGGTGCGACGTAGGTGAGGTAGTTACGGTCGTCGTAGCGGGAAACGTGGAACTCCCGCTTCGCATAATGGAAGACCTCCTGCAAGGACGGCAGATAACCGGCACCGAGCGCGTCGGTCAGACGCTGATACCAGCTTCGGCGGCTCTGCGCGTCCAGCTCGCGACTCGAGCGATCCACACGCTGTCTGTAGCTCTCATAGGCGTTGGCCAGCCAACGCTCCTGCATCTCGCTGACCAGGCTCAGCGTGCGCTTGCCGGTCTTGGGGTCGATACGGGTGGTCTTCTCGTGCTGCGGGAAGGCGATCAACTCCCCCTTCTCATTGGTGATGAACACCACACCGTGCTCACTGATGCGTTGCTCGGCGAGCAAGGCCGAGATGCTGTGCAGCGGCGTGTTCACACAGACCACCGCCATCAATCCACCGTCGTCGGCGATCACGGGATAGCTCGAGGAGATGCCGGGCGTCTGTGAGGTCGTGAACACGTAGACGTCGGTCCAATAGATGCGTGGCTCTGGTCGGGTGTTGCGAAACCATGGACGGGTGCGGGGATCGAAGCTGGGCTCGCGGTCCATGCGACCGACGATCGCATAGCTCGGGTCGCGGTACAGCCAGGTCTCGGTCTGCGCCGATCCGGCGCGGTCGATGATGCGGGTCGCATAGCGCGGCTCGCGACGCACCTGCACGTAGCTGCCCGCGGTATCGGCGATGAAGATCGACTGCACCTGCGGCAGCACCAGGAGCTGCTCCCAGGAGTATTCCCAGAGCTTGTCGCGGATGCGGGTGATGTCCGGCTCGCTGACGAAGTGACTGATCGCCTGGGCCTGACGCGCGGGCACGGTCAGATAGCGCTCGCTGCGCTCGATGATCTTGGCGGTGACTTCCTGGACCAGCTTGTCCGACTGGTCGAGGATGACGTCGGTCGCCCGGTAATAGAAGATGAAGCCGACACCGGTGGTGGTCAGCAACGTCAACAGCGTGAAGATCTTCAGCAGCGTGATCCGGAAGCTTCGGGTCCGCTTTGACATCGAGGTCGACTTCTGCATGGGCAATCAACCGTCCGCGGACGGTCTCCCTTCGTTTGCATGACGTTGCGTGCCGGCCGGCAGCGGCGCTGCGGTCGGGTTGTCCGGACTCATCTGGCTCGAGGACGTGACGAGCAGCCGGCGATGACGCCCCGGCGCGTCGACGGACGGAAACAAGGGCCGACGACCCCGTCGCGTGCCAGGTCTTTGCCGGCCACGTCTGCGTGTGGTGGTCTGCACAGCAGGAGAACGTCCGTTGTCACGGAAACTTCAACATGGGGAGACGGCCTGGCGGCTGTCCGTGGTCACACTTCGACTGACACACGGCCGTCCGAGCGCGGCAGTGCCGTCATGCATGCTTGCCGTGGCTGCGCCACGGCGCTGGTGCCCCCGACCGGTCCGCGGCCGCTTGCGATATCATCCGCCGCAGGTCTGCGCGCGGCGCGGCCGCGGCGGACGGACTCGTCGTTCAAGGGAATTGGTAGGGGTTTGACAGGACAATGGCAGGGGGAGAAGCAGCATGACACCAAAGCTGGTCAAGACAGAGCTCGTCGAGCCGTACGTCGCGCTCGTGACCATCGACAACCCGCCGGTGAACGCGCACAGCGCCGAGGTATTGACCGAGCTGGCGTGGACCTTCGATACGCTCAGCGATCGAGACGACGTGCGCGCCACGGTGCTGACCGGTGCCGGCAAGGTGTTCTGTGCCGGGGCCGACATCAAGGCGCGCGCGGGACGCGAGCGACAGGCCGGCGATCACTGGCAGGGCAGCCGCTCCGCACGCGAGGCCTATCACTCGATTCGTGAGTGCGTGAAACCGGTGATCGGCGCGCTCAACGGACCCGCGCTGGGTGGGGGACTGGCAATCGCCGCGTCCTGTGACATCCTGGTCGCGGCCGAGACCGCCTGTCTGGGGCTGCCCGAGATCAACGTCGGCCTGCTCGGTGGTGGCCGCCATGCGCAGCGCCTGTTCGGTCACTCACGGCTGCGACGCATGATGCTCACCGGCCACCGGGTGTACGGCCCCGAGCTGTACAGGCTGGGCGTGGTGGAAGAATGCGTCGATCCCGCCGCGTTGCTGGACAGTGCCCTGTCCATCGCGCGCGAGATCGCCGGCAAGTCACCGCTGGCCATCAAGCTGGCCAAGCACGCGCTCAATACCATCGAGGAGATGAGCCTGCGTGACGGCTACCGATTCGAGCAGACCATGACCGGAGAGCTGTCGGGAACCGAAGACTCCAAGGAGGCGATGCGCGCCTTCGTGGAGAAGCGTCAGCCACGATTCAAGGGCCGTTGAGCGAGCGGTCGCAGGCTCGTGGCAACGTCCCTGAGAAGCGCTGAGAGATCAGCGCTTCCATGAGGCAACCCAGCACGAATCCACCCTGGATTCGGCCCGCGGCGTCCGGCGCGACACTGCGCCGCACCGGGCTACGCCCATCAGCACAGGAGAATCCTCGATGCACGTCGGTGTATCCATATTCGTAACCGCCTATACGATCGGCATCCAGAAGCTCGCGCGCGAGCTGGAGTCGCGTGGGTTCGAATCCTTGTTCGTGCCCGAGCACACCCATATCCCCACCTCCAGGAAGAGCCCCTGGCCGGGTGGTGGCGAGTTGCCCAAGGAGTATCTGCACACCATCGATCCCTTCGTCGGTCTGATGGCGGCGGCGGCGGCCACCGAGAAGCTGCGTCTGGGCACCGGCATCGCCCTGCTGACCGAGCGCGACCCGATCGTCACGGCCAAGGAGGCGGCGACCCTGGATCTGCTCTCCAACGGTCGCTTCGAGCTCGGCATAGGCGCGGGCTGGAACGCCGAGGAGATGGAGAACCA
>JAGRHX010000677.1 GCA_020444775.1 Gammaproteobacteria bacterium | reverse complement strand
GCCGCAACGGCGCGGGCAAGTCGACCGCGCTGCGCATTGCCATGGGTATCACGACGCCGAGCGCGGGCCATCTGCGTCTGCTCGGCGAGCCGATGCGCGGTGCCGGCACCCGCTTGCGCCGCGCGATCGGTTACGTGGCGCAGGACCAGTCCTTCTACGACTGGATGGACGCCACCAGCATCGGTCGCTTCGTCGCCGGTTTCTATCCGAGCTGGGAGCAGGCCGAGTACGATCGCTTGCTGGACCTGCTGGAGCTTCCGCGCCGTCGGCGATTGGGTGGCTTCTCCGGCGGCATGCACGCCAAGCTGGCCTTGGCGCTGGCGCTCGCCCACCGGCCCAGGCTGTTGCTGCTGGACGAGCCGACCGCGGGCATGGACGCGGTCGCGCGCCGCGAGTTCATAGAGCTGGTGCGTGACAACGCACAACGCAACCAGCGCACCACCGTGTTCTCCTCGCATCTGATCGATGAGGTCGAGCTGGCGGCCGATACGGTCGGCGTGATCGATGCCGGACGGATGCTGTTCGAAGGACCATTGGCGGTGCTGCGCTCCAGCGTGCTGGCCCTGAGCCGAGACCAGCCGGAAGCGGGCGTGGACCCGATACCGTCGGCGCCGACCGTCGGGCTGCCGTTCGAGGGGCTGTTGCAGGAGGGCCGGGTCGAGCTGCTGCAGGACCGGGTGCGCCACGGCGAGCGGCGTCTGATCGTGCGTAGCGCGGCGACCGAGACCCTGCAGTGGGTGGCGGCTCGGGGCGCCGAGCAGGGCTGGCGGGTGACGCACCCATCGCTCGAGGATACCTTCGTCGCCCTGGTCACCCGTTCGGTATCGCTGTGATGCGCAGCTGGCACGCGCTGCTCGTCAAGGAGCTGCGTCAGCACGGCGCTCTGGCGCTGGTGCTCGGTCTGCTGCTGGCGCTGGCCTTCGCGGTGAGCTGGCTGCAGCTCGCCAACGCACCCCGCTCGCTGAGTCGCTTCGAGCTGGTCAGCGGCTTCGCTTCCCTGCCGCTGGTGATCGCCGCCCTGGTGCTTGCCCACCGTCTGGTGGTCATGGAGCAACGCGCCGGCACGCAACGTTTCATCGAGAGCCTGCCGTTGCCGCGCGGGCGTATGGAGCTGGTCAAGTACACGCTGGGACTGGGCTGTCTGCTGCTGCTGGCATCGCTGGCGATGGTGGCCTGCGCCGCGCTGGCGGCAGACCACGAGCCGCTCGACGGTCGTTTCCTGGCCATCATGACCGCCCGTCTGTGGGGCTTCGTGTTCGCGCTCTGGAGCCTGGTCTTCATGATGGGATTCCTGGGCCGGCTGCGAGCGGTGGCCTACGCGGCGATTGTGGTCGGTGTCTATGCGCTGGATTCGGCCAGCGTCTTCGAGTTCCGTCGCTTCGGGCCGATGGCTGCCATCGACCCGGCATCGTTCGGCCTGGAACGATATCGATGGCCGCTGCGGACCCTCGTCGAGTGCTTGTTGCTCGGCGCGTCGTGCAGCGCGATGGCCTTCGGCCTGGCGATGGTCCGTGAGGGGGCCTTCAGCGAACGTCTGGGCCGGCCGATGACGCCCCGCGACAAGGCATTCGCGCTGAGCTTTGCGTTCATCGCCGCGCTGTTGGCCAGCAACGTCGACGCGCCTGCCGAGCGCGAGCCGCATGCGTTCGTCGGTGAACAGGTGATTCGTGTCGACTCGGGTCGGGTGGTCGTGGCCTATCTGGAACGTGAGCATCGGAGCGCGGCGTTGGCCCTGGCCGAGACCTTGAGTCAACGTCTGCGGTCCCTGCGGACGCTGCTGCGGCTGGACAGCCTGCCGGTGCTGCGGGTTGCGCTCACCCCGGACGTGGCGGCCGATCGTTTCGACACTGTCTGGAGCAATCGCCGCGACGGTCTGTTGCTGACGGCGAACTTCGACCCGGAGCGCGGCGCCGAGCGGCGCCCATCGGCCGGGCAGGACAGCACGTCCGAGGTACAAGATCCCGACTTCGTCGCGGCTGACTTCGTGGCCTATGCCATCCACGAGGTGCTGGCGGCACTCAGCAATGAGCGCTTGCTGCTCGAGTCGCGGCACTGGCTCACCGATGGATTTGCCCGCTACTGGGCGGATCACGGTGCGGCCCCACCTGCCGCGCTCGGCGCGCACCTGGAGCGGCAGGTGCTGAAGGCGCTGGTCGCGGTTCGCGACACGGGTAGCGAGGAGATGCGACTGCGGCGCTGGGACCAGACGGCGGAGACGCTCGGCAATCCTCAGGCCGATGCGCTGGCCTATCTGGCCCTGCGCGTGTTGCGCGAGGCGCATGGCGCGGACGCGTTCAGCGCGACGATGCGCGCCGCT
This sequence comes from Gammaproteobacteria bacterium, assembly GCA_020444775.1. Next base: position 2,234 of record JAGRHX010000677.1, on the reverse strand, counting down.
TTGTCGCTGCCGGCGCATGGCGATCTGCGCGACTGGTGGTTCGAGCGTCGTAATCCGTTGTCGACGCAGCTCGAGCGGGCCACGGGCTGGACGCTTGCCGATCTCTCGAGCCGGCTCGGCGTGGTCGCGGCAAGGCTCGCCCACGGCCAGCCCTACGCGTCCGTGTTGGCCGCGGTTCCCACGGGCACGGCACGCTTCGAGCTCGGCGCGGGCGCGGACCTGCGCTACGAGCTGCGGCTGGCGCCGCCACCCGACGAAGGCGATCACTGCCGTTTCATGCATCGTGACATCGGTCCGGTCGACTGGCCGGGTGACATCTACGACATGCAGGTGAGCGAGCGCGGCTGGCCGCGTGGTGCGACCAGGTTCACGCATCTCGAGCCTGGCAGCTATGGCGGGGGCACGCGTCTGCTGCTGGCGGTGGACTGTGTGCTGAGCGTGTTGGACGGGCCGCTGCGGGTTGGTGTGGCGCGCCTGTTGGTGCCGTCGCCGGGCGAGACGCCCGAGGCGGCCGATGATGCCGGGCTGGCGGCCCGTATCCCACCTCGACCGAGCATGGTCGCGGGGCTGCCCGACCCGGCGCTGTCGACTGGTTCGCCTTTGAAGATGCCGATTCGATGATGATGGTGTTGTTGCGCAAGGAGCTACTGTAGCTGCTGCCACTGACGCTGGCTCTGCTCGCGCTCTCGGTCGCCGGGCACCTGCAGGTCTTCGTGCTCGAGCCGATCGACGAATGGACCTGGGGTGACAATTCGGTCCTGCTCGATCCCGATTCGGCGCCGTTCATCGGCGCCGTGTCGCTGCTGCTCGGGGTGGTTGCCGCGTACATGCTCTATCCGCGCGAGCACGACCTGCGCACCATCGAGTTCCTGCGCGCCTTGCCGGTACGTGCCAGCAGCGTGTTCTGCGTCAAGGTCATGGCGGCGGCGTTGGTATTGAGTGGCGTGCATCTGCTCGACGCGCTGCTGGTCCTGGCGCTGCATGGTTTCAACGACAGCTCGATGCTCGGCGCCCAGTTCACCACCCGGGCCTGGCTGGTGGAGACCCTGCTGGTGGGGGGCGTGCTGCTGATCGGGCTCGGCTACGGCATGTTGCTGTCCTGGCTACGCGGGTTCGGGCTGTTGCTCGCGGCGATTGTGCTGGCGATGGTCGAGGTGCTGACTCGCGTCTGGCCCGAGCTCGCCTGGCTGGATCCGCTCTCGCTGCTCAGCGTGGAGCACCACGGTGTAACGGCGCTGATCCCACGCGAGTCCTGGGTGCTGCACATCGCTGCCAGCGGTCTGTGCCTGCTGCTGGCGGCGCGCCTGTGGAGCCGGCAGGACACACAGGTGAGTGGGCCGGCACGGCCGCGCCGCTGGCCTATGCGTGTGGCGAGCGGTGCAGCGGTGGTCGTGCTGATCGTGTTCGGCGGCGTGCTGAGCAACAGCTGGTGGTCGGGATGGTCATCAGACTGGAGCGGGCCGTCGGCTTCGACCTCGATCGAGTCGTCGGCGGTAGAGCGTTTGCAGACCGGGTATTTCGTGTTCGGCTATCGGGCCGCTGATCGACAGGCGGCCCTGGCGCTGGCCGCGTCGGCCGACGATGCGTACCGGGCCCTGGCCCGGCTGCTCGGCGTGGCTATCGGGCCGGGCGGGGAATCACGGGTCTTCGCCGATCTCACGGAGAACAGTCCCGAGCACCTGGGCATTGCCGGCTGGTATACGCTGCGCATGGATCGCAGCGTGCTGGACGACGTGGCGCTGCGCTCGCTGGTCTTCCATCACGAGGCCGCCCATGTGCTGGCGGCACAGGCCAGTGAGCAACGTCTGACGGACCACGTGGCGGACGGTCAGTTCTTCGTCGAGGGTCTGGCGGAGTGGGCGGCCCAGCGTCTGGCCGGCGATGAGCACGGTGCTCGGCAACTGCGTGAGCAGGCCGCGCTTGCCTGGCAGCGCCACGAACTGCGTTTCGACGATCTGCTCTGGCGCAGCGCGCTGCTGGAACGTCATGACGAGTGGCTCAGCTACGCCATCGGTTTCGTCTGGGTCGAGTCCCTGGCCAGCCTCTGCGGCGATGATGCGCCCGGCCGCCTGCTCGCGGCCATGCGCCGCCCGGATGCGCCGACCGGGCTGGTCGGCAGGGCCTTCTGGGAGGACGGTCTGCAGGCCATCGGTTGTGAGCTGACGCGGGTCAACGCGCGACTCGCCGCCGGGCTCGACGCGCTCCCGGTCGCCGATCTCGATGTCCCCCGGGTA
>JAGRHX010000676.1 GCA_020444775.1 Gammaproteobacteria bacterium | reverse complement strand
ATGCCATTCCGCACGCGAATGACGCGCACATCGTCATCGTCCAGAACCAGAAACTTGCGGGGGATGGTGATGCTGGTTCCGGTGACGTTAAACGGGCCAGCCTTGTTCCGAGCGGATTCGACGGTCATCGTTCTGCCTGCTGCTGTGGTCAGCGGCAGGTTAGGAAGCAGACAACTCGCGATATATGTTGGCGGTTATCGATCCAGCGGGTTGGACCCGAGGAACATCTCGGCCCAGGACCGATCGTCGCTGTCGATTACACCCTCTATCACGCGCATCGATGCGGTTGTCGGCAGCCCGGTGACCAAGCCAATCCCTTGCGAAACAGCCCCACGAAAGGCCTTGTCGTTCTCGCCCTGTTGCACCTGCGTCCAGATCCGGCCCGGCAACTCACCGACCGTCTGATACATGCCGCCGCCGCCGAATCCAGATGATAGATAAGACGCCATGTCGCGCACGATCGGGAAGCCGCCGACCATACTCATGCCGGTTTCCTTCATCACGTTCTTGAGCATGTCGTCGGTCTCGTCGTCGTCGTCCCAGAGTTCATACATCAGGGACATCAGCAGACCTTCCACGACATAGAGCAAAGTCAGGTTGGTCGCCATCTCGGCTGCCGCCCCCGCCTTTCCAGACAGCGTGTCAGCCTCGCGGATAGACGCCGCGCCGCGAGACGCCTCGATCATCCCGCGGTTCAGCTTCGTGATCATGTAGCCGCCGAGAGTGGTCCAGAACCTGACAATGTCCGACTGCCGCGTCGTCTGGCTGAGCGTGCCGCGCGAGAATGCCGCGCGATCGCCCATCAGGCCGCTATCCTGTGACCGCGCGACCATCCGGTCAGCATACTCGACCGCCACCGCATCATCGACGCCGGCCTCGATCTTGCTCCGATATGCGCCAAGCCATGTCGGCACATCGACCGCATAGAACTGCATCAGCTGGATTGGCGCAAAGCCATAGGCGCCCACAGCGTTCCGCGCCCGGCTGATCTTGCCTGCAACAGGGCTTGCCAGCTTCGGATCGTTCCGCATGTCGTAGATGTCTTTCTGGAACGTCCGCTGCCGCTCTGACATGAACACGGATGCCTCGGCCACGTTCTGCAGAACGCCCTTGCTGTCGCGCAGATAAGCGATCATCCCATGCGCCAGATTGCGCTTGCCAATCACTGCCGCCGACTGCGCCAAGCCGGTCACCTGCAGCGCCACCGTCTTGATGTTGAACGCCAGGAACATCGTCGTCAGGTTCAGCTTTGCCATCCGCGCCAGCGAGTTGAGCGGATCGCTGTTGAAGATCAGACCCTCGGCAATGTCTCGCAGCCACAGATCCAGCGTTTCATATTCGTGCTGCAGGCTGCGGGCGAAGAAAGCCCCCTTCACCTCGGGGTGCCTCAGGATGCGCGCGGTATTGTCGACCGCCTCGGACAGTGCAATCACGCGGATCGTCTTCTGCATGCCTTCCACCGCGACCCCCAGATCCAACTTGAGCGTCCGCCCGCCGCTGGTCGATTGGCGCTCCTTGGTCATCCCAGCCTGAACGCGGGTCGCGCTGCCGCGGCCGCCGCCCATGACCCTATCCCAGAACGAAGCGTCATCCGTCGCCGCCTTGGTCGAAAGCGTCGGATCATAGCTGATCGGGTAATACCCGCCCGACACGAAGGCCGGCGCTGCCACCATCTGCTGCGCCTCCACCTTCTTCAGCTTGGTCCCTTTGCGGCGATGATGCACTTCGGCCAGCTGCGGCCAATAGCTGTTCACCAGATCCCACTGGCCTTGAATGAACCGCCAGTCATTGTCGTCCAGTTCGCGCAGCAGCGCCTGCACCTGTTCGGGCGTCAGGCGGTTTCGCGGATGCACCCTCTCCTCGATCAGGCGGGCATAGTTATCCTGGTTGCCGGTGTTTGCCGCGACCGCCAAGATTTCCAGCTTGGACCACGCCCGCCCGTTGCCGCCGTCGATCATGCGCTCCTTGCGCATCGCGTCGATCTCGGCCTTGGAATAGTGCTGGCGGTAAAGATCATCCAGCTTGTCGCGCATCTCCATCCGCATCTGCTGATCCAGCAGTTCGCCCGCTGTCACATCGCGCTTTAGCTCATCATAGACCGCGCCCATTTCCTCGCCACCGTCCAGCATGATCATCATCGTGTCAGCCGTCTTGGCGAGGTTGAGATAACGCCGCAGGAACTCGACCGGCGCGGCGCGGGGCCCGGCCATCTCGTCGCGGCCCTGTTTCATCACGCGCTTGGCGATGCGATCAGCGCTGGCGTCCAGATCCCGCTGTCGCTGCCTGTTCAGCAGCTTCTGCTTGAAGCGGCCAAGGTGATCGAGATTGTCGACCGTATCGATCAGCCCCCGGAAC
>JAGRHX010000675.1 GCA_020444775.1 Gammaproteobacteria bacterium | reverse complement strand
GGATAGCGATTCCAATACCAGGTGCCGCCGACGTCGGAGCCGGCTTCGAAGATACGCACATTGAGGCCGAGCTCGCGCAGCCGGTGTAGCTGGTAGAGACCGGATATGCCGGCGCCGATGATGATGACGTCGAAATCTCCCGCGGGACGCCGCCGCGGCTGCTCTGAGCGTGCCTGAGTCTGGATCATGATTCGCTGGTGGTCTGGGTTGCGATGGTGGTGCGCATCATTTAACGACCGTGCCGACAGGCCGGCAAGCCTGGGCAGTACGGTGCTTGACGTGGGTCCGGGTACCCACCGGTCGCGAAAGCACTCAACCATTGCGCGCCTTGCGCCGACAAACAGCGGGTGACTCAACGCATCGGCAGTGCCGATCGCCAGGCCCGGCGACCGGCGCGGTCCTTCTACGTCCCTTTTCAGGAAGAACCTCGATGAGCGACCTGGTCGAAGAACGCAACGCCCACCATCTGCCGGGCTGGCTGGCCCTGCCGGTGCTGGTCGGACTGGCCGCCCTCGCCGGCTGGTCCATCATCATGCCGCTGACCCTGGAGCAGCCGCCGTCGGTGCTGGGCATCATCTGCGTACCGCTGCTCGCGCTGCTGTTCAAGGGCTTTTTGATTCTCGAGCCCAATCAGGCGGGGGTGATGGTGTTCTTCGGCAAGTATGCCGGGACCGTGCGCGCCGACGGCTTCTTCTGGGTCAATCCACTGTACAAGCGGGTCAAGGTGTCACTGCGCGCGCACAACCTGAACACACCGACCCTGAAGGTCAACGATTGCGCAGGCAACCCGATCGAGGTGGCGGCGGTGATCGTCTGGCGGGTGCTGGACACGGCGCGCGCGGTCTTCGACGTCGAGGACTACAACGCCTATGTGCGCATGCAAAGTGAGTCCGCGGTTCGCCAGGTGGTGAGCGCGCGCTGGTACGACGGTGACGAGAACGGCGACCATTCGCTGCGCAGCGACCTGGACACGGTTGCCCGTCAGCTCATCGAGAGCATCCAGTCACACTGCGCGCTGGCCGGCCTGGAGATCCTCGAGGCGCGTATCTCGCATCTGGCCTACGCCGCGGAGATCGCGGGCGCGATGCTCAGACGCCAGCAGGCCGTTGCGGTCGTCGCCGCGCGCCAGGAAATCGTCGAGGGCGCCGTCGGCATGGTCAAGCTGGCGCTGTCCCATCTGGAGCAGGATGGCCTTATCGAGATGGACAATGCCGAGCGCGTACGGTTGGTCAGCAATCTCATGACCGTGCTGGTCGGCGAGTCGGAGACCCAGCCGGTGATTGCGATGGACCATGCATGAGGAATCACGCTCGAGCCGGCGCCTTCACTGCCACGACATCTGGAGAGCAACTCGATGAATACGACCTCGACTGACGCGCGACGCCCGCAATTGCCGATGGGTGCGCTCATGCTCAATGGGCTGGGCTGCCTGTTCCTGGGTCTGGGCGCGGTGGGCCTGCTCAACCCGCAGGCGCTCCCGCCACTCGCCCCCCCCGGGGTGCACTGGGCGCTGATCGCGACCGGCGCCCTGATGGACATCGCCGGCACCTTGCAGATCGTCCTGGCGCTGCGGGCACGCCGCTGAGCGGCGCCCCGATGCGGTTCGTCAGCGCACCGCTACGGGGCAACAGCAGACTTTCGGACCCGCCGCGCAGCCCGGCATTCGACCGGATTCAGGCCGGTTCCACGAGGCTCGGACGCCGCTGGTGCCAGTCGGTGGCCCGCTCGTAGGCGCGCGCGACCCGATACAGCAGGGCTTCGGACAACGGTCGGCCTTGCAGCATCAGACCGACCGGTAGCGAGTCGCCAGCGGCAAAGCCACACGGCAGCGACAGCGCCGGATGACCGCTCAGCGAGGCCAGGCCGTTGCGGTACACCGCGCGAGAGCGCGCCGGTCGCTCGACACCACGAATCACCACGCTGCTCGCGTCCCAACGATCGCCCACGGTGCTGCCCGTGGGCAAGGCAATCAGATCCACTTCGTTCAGCACCAGATCGCACTCCTGACGGATGCGCGCACGCTGCTGTTGCGCGTGCAGGTAATCGGCGAAGGGCTGCGCGCGCCCCTGGCTGAGGAGCGTGTGGTGCTCCGGCCAGGCGTCGAGCTGCGCGGCACTGAAGTGATCGTCCATGTACACCGGGGCCTCGGCGTGCAGCGCGAACAACACCTCGCGAGAGCGTGCCGCCAACGGCAGCCGGACATCGACCAGCGCGGCGCCCAGGGATTCCAGCGCCTCGATCGCGGCGCGCACGATCGTCTCCTCCTCGACCGACAGCCAGTCGCGCCAGACCCAGTCATCAGCGGGCACACCGATACGCAGACCCGCCACACCGTCCTCGAGCCCGGCCCGGTAGTCCTCGGGCGGGTCGACCAGGCTGACCGGGTCCCTGGGATCGAACTGCCCCAGGATCTGCATCATCGCGGCGTTGTCCTCGACAGTTCGGGTCAGCGGCCCCGCCTGGTCGGTGCTCCACGATGACGCCCACACGCCGTGCCGACTGATACGACCGAAGGTCGCTTTCATGCCGACCAGCCCGCAGTTGCTGGCCGGATGGCGTACCGATCCCCCGGTATCGGTGCCGATGGAGGCGAAACCTATAGCGGCCGCGACCGCCGCGCCGGACCCGCTGCTCGAGGTCCCCGGGCTGAGCTCGGTGTTCCAGGGATTGCGACAGCCGACCGGTCCCTGCGAATCGCGACCGATCTCGGAGACCACCTTGCCGAGCAACACCCCGCCCGCCGCGTCGAGCAGCCGGTAGACCGTCGCGTCCTCGGCCGGCCGATAGTCGACACCTCTGGGATCACCGAAGGTAGTGACGATGCCGCTGGTCGCGATCACGTCCTTGAGGGTGTACGGCACACCATGCAGTGGGCCGCGCCAACGCCCACGGGCGATCTCGTTGTCGGCCCGGCGCGCTTGACGAAGTGCCAGCTCCGGCGTCATGGTGGTGAAGCAGCCCAGTCGTGGTTGCAAGCGGTGCATGCGCTCGATGCTGGCCTCGGCCAGCTCGACCGCGGACAGTGCACGAGTCCTGAGCAGCTCGCCTGCACCGCTCAGTGTCAGTGATTCCAGTTCGATCGTCCTGGCACTCATCGAATCGCTCCTGAGAATAGCCCCTGAATGAATGTGCTCTCGGCATGCGCCGCTGGCTGCCGGTCCGAGATCCCCGGATGGGGCGTGGGCGGACAGCATTCGCGGCTCTGACCATGCTGGCAACTTTCGTGCCGCCGGCGGCGATCGGACAGACAGTCGCCGGCCAGGAATGTTCTGGTAGACATTCTGGGAAATGTTTCGGAGCCCGCGAAGATCACCTCGGATGGAGGCACCACGATAGATGGTCGAGGCGTTGTTGAGCCCGGGCGAGCCGGAGCCGGTGGAGCAAATCCGTATGCAAGGTCGCTCGGTGTTCGTGCTGACCTGTGATCACGCCGGCAACCTCATCCCACGACGTCTGGCCGGGCTGGGTCTGAGCGAGACCGATCGACGGCGTCACATCGCCTGGGACATCGGCGCCGCGGGTGTCTCCAGGCGGATGAGCGAGGTGCTGGACGCACCGCTTATCATGCAGCGCTACTCACGTCTGGTTGTCGACTGCAACCGGCGTCCGCACGCCGAGGACTTCATCACCACGCTGAGTGAGTCCACGCCCATTCCGGGCAACCTCGATCTGGACCCGGCGCAACGCCGGGCCCGTGAAGCCGAGGTCTTCGAGCCCTATCACGCAGCCATCACCGCACTGCTGGACGAACGCCGGAGCGCCGATCGAACCACTGCATTTGTCGCCGTGCACAGCTGCACACCGGTCTATCACGGCGTCTCCAGACCCTGGCACGTGGGCGTGCTCTATGACCGCGACGACCGGCTCGCGCAGCTGGTGCTGCAATGCCTGCGCCGCGAGGACCAGCTGGTGGTCGGCGAGAACCAGCCGTATTTCCTCACCCACGAGCGCGACTACTCGGTGCCGGTGCATGCGGAGGATCGAGGTCTGCTGCACATCGAGTTCGAGGTGCGCCAGGACCTCATCGAGCATCCACGTGGACAGGTGGAGTGGGGCGAGCGCCTGGCCCGGGCGCTGCTCGAGGCCGCGCCGCAGATGGGCCTGACACCCTGATCGGAATCAGCGCGGAGCCTCAGAGCAGAAAGCGCCCGGCAACGCCCAGCAGCACGACGATGATGCCCAGACACAGGTTGATCGCAACGATCAGTCGGATCTGATTGAGCTGGCGGCCGGCCTCTGGCCAGGCACCGGCCGTGACCTGCCGTCCCAGCCGCTTGAATGGCGCGAAGTACAGATGCGCAAACAGCAGCATCATGAGGATCCCCAGCGCCTGCATGGTGTGCACGTGCACACCCACGTTGGCAAAGCCCTTGAAGGTGCCGAACACCATGCCGTAGCCGCTGATGAGCAGCACGGCTATGCTGATCCACACCCAGACGAAGAAGCGTGTGAACGTCGCATGCCACAGCGACAGTCGCTGTGGCGGCTCCAAGGTCGCGCCGGCCGCCGGGCGCAGCGCCATGTAGGCGAAGAACATCCCACCCACCCAGATGACGGCGGCCAGGGTGTGCAGGGCGATGAGCAGAGGGTGCATGGCTGGTCCAGGGTCGAGCATATTGATGGAGTCCGACCAGCATAAACGAGCATGCCCGATTGCACTACGCATGCGCGTGTCCTCGCTGCCCTGAGCGGCCGGTGCCGATCTGGTAGCGTATCGATACGCGCGGACCCGCGCTCCGCCCACCACCAGGCCCTCACCGGGATCATCAAAGGCTCCGACCGCTCGATGGGAAACAACGCCGCCGAGCGCAAGCTCACACTCGCCGAGGTGGTTGCGCTCGGCATCGGAGGCATGGTCGGGGGCGGTATCTTCGCCACCCTCGGACTGGCCATCGACACCGCCGGGCACGCGGTCGCGATCGGCCTGGCCCTGGGCGGTGTCCTTGCGCTGCTGACCGGATACGCTTACGCCCACCTGGGCCTGCGCTTTCGCGACGATGGTGGCAGCTTCACCTACATCGAACATGCATTTGGCAGCACCGCGGTCGCGGGGATCGCCGGTTGGCTGCTGGTGGTCGGCTATGTCGGCACCCTGGCGCTGTACGCCAGCACCTTTGGCGCCTATGGCGCCGCTCTGTTCGTCGGTGACGATGGGAGCACGCCCTGGTCGACGCTGTTGGCGATGCTCGTGCTGGCCACGTTTCTCGCTCTCAACCTGGCCGGCGGTAAGGTTTCGGGCCGCACCGAGCTGCTGATCGTCTGTGTCAAGCTGGGCATCCTCGCCGTGTTCGGCGTCGCTGGCCTGGCCATCGCGAACCATGACCAGCTGCTGCCGGCCTTCGATCGGGGCTATGGCGCGCCGATCGCCGCCAGCGCGCTCATCTTCGTCGCCTACGAGGGCTTCGAGCTGATCCCGAACGCGATCCAGGAGATGGACGATCCACAGTCAAATCTGAAGCGCGCCCTGCTGCTGTCGATCACGATCACGATGCTCATCTACGTGGTCATCGGCGCGGTGGCCGTGGCGAATCTGACCACCTCACAGGTCATCGAGAACGAGGAGTATGCGCTGGCGGTGGCCGCGCGGCCGGTGTTCGGTGCGGCGGGCTTCGCACTCATCGGTCTGGCCGCGCTCCTGTCCACCGCCTCCGCAATCAACGCGACCCTGTTCGGCTCGGCACGTCTGGCGATGGTCATGGCCCGGGAACACGCCTTGCCAACGGTCTTCTCGATGCGTGAACGGGTACGCCCGGTGCCCTGGGTCGCGCTGCTGGTGCTCTCCCTGCTCACCGCCGTGTTCGTGCTGCTGGCCGATCTGCAGATCATCGCGAGCCTCGCCAGCGCGACCTTCTTGCTGATCTTCGCCGGTGTGAATATCGCCGCCTTCCGCTTGCGTGCCGAGATCGGCGTGAGTGGCTGGATACCACTGTTGGGCACGCTGCTGACGCTGGGCTCGCTGGTAGTGCTCGTCGGACACACCTGGCGAAGCGCGCCGAACAATCTGCTGTGGATCGGTGGCGTATATCTTGCGGCAATCGTGCTCGAGGGTTTGCTGGTGCTCGGTCGCGGACACCGACGTCCTGCCGAGCCGTCCGGGGAGCAATCGGACGGCACCAGTACGCAGGCCCGGAACCGAGCCTGACCCACCGTTGCGAGTGGTTCCGGCTGCTGGCATCGCAGCTACTTGCTCAGCACCTCCATGCCGAGCATGAGCAACACCAGGGCGCCCAGCACCGCCGTGCCGATACCCAGCCCCACATTCGTCAGGGTCTTGCCCACATCGAGCTTCTCCATCTCGATGGTCTGGATCTGGCCAAGTGGTGTGACCAGCGGCTGTCCACGGTCATCGATGCCACTTAGCGAGAACTCATCGAGCGCGGTGACGGTGATCCTCTCCCGCCGCTGATCCTTGAACGTGACCGTCAACTCGTCGCCCGGCCGGATCGGATCCGCCAGATCGGGCAGGGCTAGAACGTCGACGCTGCGCAGCGAGGTACATGCCGAGTTGGCGAGCATGACCACGCACAGCATCAGACAGACCAGACCACGACCCATCGATTTCATGACCCCCTCCTATTCATGATGGCTTCGAATCGGACACTCGCACGACATCTCGATCCGGCGTCTCACACGTCCAGCATCTCCAGCGACTGCCCGGGCCGCAGCGTGGCAGGCAACAGATCGTCGTGCGTGAGCAGTCGGCCCAGACGCCCGAGCCGCTGGCGAGAACGCAGTGCGAAGAAGGCGGGTAATCTACGGGTACGCTTGTCGATGAAGGCCCTGAGGTCTGGCGATGAATGCAGCGCCGACACGAAAGCCTGCAGCTCAGCCAGCTCGGCGCGTAGGGCCACGATACGAGCGGTCCA
>JAGRHX010000674.1 GCA_020444775.1 Gammaproteobacteria bacterium | reverse complement strand
GCCAGCAGGCCGCCGAAGTGGTCCCAGTGGCCGTGGCTGAGCACCAGCGTCGCGATGCGCGACAGGTCGACGCGGTAGTCCTCGACCAGCAGGTCCAGGTTGTGCAGGAACACCAGCGGCGAGGCGCCGAAGTCGAACATCAACGGCAGGTGGGTGCCACGGCAGCTCGACTCGACCAGCTCCGCCAGTCCGTGCTCCGCGCACAGACAGCGCTCGTAGGATTTCTCCTGACGTGGCCGCCGCTTCGCGGGCCCCTCGTCGCGGAGTAACAGATCGACGAAGTTGTCGACCACGCTGGTGATGCGGATGCGCTCGACCTCGGGTAGATGCATGATGCGTGGACTCCTGTGCCGCTCGATGGGTGTTGGTTCCACTATTAGGCTCCAGGGGTCCGGGCAAGGCAACCGCTCGCTCGGCTATCGAGCCGATATCCTCGCGCTAGTCACGAACGCGGCGTGAGGAGCACGACATCGCAGGCGATGGACGAAGCCTGCGCCTTCGTCCACCGCCCACAATGCCGCGCCCATGCCTGCTCGCAATTCGGTCATCCGCCCGATCACCCGCCGGGCCGTTTGCGACCGGTCCACATTGCCTTGACCAGGTTCTCCCCATGCTCGTAGCTGGCCAGCAACACGCCGAGAACGTGAACGCCGACCAGCACCAGCGTCAGGTTGGCCAGCACCTCGTGCAGCTCCTGAACCCACTCCACGCCCCACAAGGCCTCGGTGGTCATCAGATAGCCCGAGAGGCAGACCCCACCCAGTGTCGCCAGCAGGGCGATGACCATCGCGCCGCCGGCCGGGTTGTGACCGACGTAGCGCGATGCCTTCAGACGCAGGCTGTCGAGGATGGAGCCGATGATCGTGGACGGCCGGTAGACGAAGTCGCTGAAGCGTGCGTGGCGGCTGCCTACCAGGCCCCAGACCACGCGTATTGCGACCAGCGCCGCGATCACGTAGCCAGTGGTCTCGTGGAGCGCGTCCCACTCTTCCGCGCTGACCCAGGCGACCAGGAACGACAGCGCCAGCGACCAGTGGAACACGCGCACCAGGGGATCCCAGACACGGACCGTCCCCGGATGGCCCGAGGATCCGTGTCCGCGGGTCAATTCCGCCTCAGTCATCCTGCTTGCTCCGCACGACCTCCAGGCTGACCGGATGCAGGTAGATCTCGAACCGTTTACCGTCCTTGGTCGCGTAGGCCTCGTAGCAGCCGTCCTCGACCTTGACCCGCCGCACCTCGTAGCCCATGTCGGTCAGCTTGGCCTCGACCTTGGCCTCGTCGGCCCAGCTCGAGCGCGGCTCGTTGCCACAGTCGCGCGACTCGGAGGCGAGCGTGGTGCCCGCGCCGCCGGTGAGTGCCAGGGTGATCAGCAGTATCGATGCTCGTTTCATTTGCGTGACTCCAAAGTTGAATGCATGACGATGATCCTCGAGGCCACCTGGGCCTGGGCTCGGTGTGCGCCGTGTTCCGCGTCCAAGATGGCCTCGATGCGATGCAAGTCTGCATGGGACACGCTGAGCGATAGCTGACGGTCGTTGTCAGCGTTCTGTCAGGTGAGGCGTGTTAATCAAGGCGATATGAGTATCGAATCCTTTAATCCCGCATCTGCTGAGTCATCCAAGGTGTCGATGCACGGCAAGCGTGTCGGGCGCGGTCCGGTGCGGGTGCGCGCTCGGTTCCGCGATCGTCGGATGCTCGGCCGGCTGCTGGCACTGTCGCTGGTTCTCGGTGCGGCGTTGAGTCCGCTGGCGCTTGCCTCGCGCGATTCCGGCGATCATGACGAGCACGAGCGGCGCGATCGCTCGCCGCATACCTCACGTGAGCATCGTCGCCATCAGCGCGACACCCTGGATGCGCTGAGCGAGGCGGTGCGGCGCGGTGAGGTGTTGCCCTTGTGGCAGGTCAAGGCGCGGGTGATCGAAGCGTTCGGCTCGCGCATCATCGATGTGGATATCGAGCGCGAAGACGGCGTCTGGGTCTACGAGTTCAAGGTGATCGGCGAGCATGGTCGGCTGCTCGAGATCTATGTCGACGCTCGCAGCGGGCGCGTCATCGAGATAGAGAACGATTGATGAGAGTGTTACTGGTCGAGGACGATGCGCTGATCGCTCGCGACGTGAGTCGGGCCCTGCAGGCCGAGGGTTATCTGGTCGAGCAGGTCAGTGATGGCGAATCCGCCTGGTTTCAAGGCGATACCGAGGACTATGCGGCGGTCGTGCTCGATCTCGGTCTGCCGTCACTGGACGGTCTGTCCGTGCTGAAGCGCTGGCGCCAGAACGGTCGGGAGATGCCGGTCCTGATCCTGACCGCGCGTGGTCAGTGGGACGAGCGGGTCGAGGGCATCGATGCCGGTGCCGACGACTACCTGGCCAAGCCGTTCCATATGCAGGAGCTGCTGGCGAGACTGCGGGCAATCATCCGGCGCGCGGCCGGGCGCGCCTCGCCGCTCATCGAGATCGGTGGGTTGCGTCTGGATACCCGTCACAAGTCCGTGTCGCTCGATGGCGAGCCGGTGTCGCTGACCCCCATGGAGTACCGCTGCCTGAGCTATCTGGCGATCCACGCCGATCGGGTGATCTCGCAGATGGAGCTGACCGAGCAGCTCTATGCCCAGGACTTCGAGCGCGACAGCAATTCGGTAGAGGTCCTGATCGGGCGACTGCGTAAGAAGCTGGGTCCGGAGCTGATCCGGACACGACGTGGATTCGGCTACACGCTGAGCCAGGACGACGTCTGAATGCAGTCGATACGGCCGAGATTCCTGCTCGTCTCCACGCTGGCCATCGCTTGCTCACTCGGCGCTACCTGGTTGTTGTTCCTCTATCTGTTCGCAAAGAACCTGGAGACTCGCCTGGACGACGAGCTGGTCCACCTGGTCGACCAGATCGCCGCCAACCTGGCGTTCGGTGACGACGGCCGACTGTTGCCGGACATCGAGCTCTCGGACCGGCGTCTGGGTCAGGCCTATGGGGGCCTGTACTGGCAGATCGAGGATGGCGAGAACGGTGACCGGCTGCGCTCGCCATCGTTGTGGGACTACGCGCTGCCGTTGCCCGACGATGATCACTCAGTAGGTGACATCCACCGCTATCATCTGCCCGGTCCTGGAACCACCACGGTCTACGTGCAGGAGCGCTCGCTGGTGGTGGCTACGCCCACCGGGGCTCGCATCATCCGCATCGCCGCCGCCGCCGATACCGCCCCCTCACGGTCGGCACGCGACCGCTTCGGGGTCGAGACCGGTGCCTATCTGGCGGTGCTCGGTGTCTTCCTGCTACTGGCGTCAGCGGTGCAGCTGGCGGTGGGACTGCGGCCGCTGGCGCGCATCTCCGCGGGCCTGGACGCGATTCGTGACCGGCGCAGGCAGAAGCTCGAGGGGCGTTTTCCGGCGGAGGTCGGGCAGCTGGTGGATGCCGTGAATCGACTCCTGGACGAGCAGGCTCAGGCGATGGCCAAGGCGCGGGCTCGGGCGGTTGACCTGGCGCATGGGCTGAAGACCCCGCTCACCGTCCTCCGCAACGATGCGCAGGCCTTGATCGACCGGGGTGACGAGCGGATGGGCAATGAGCTCGCCGATCTGGCGCAAGCGATGCAGGCACACGTCGATCACGAGCTGGCGCGCTCGCGCATCGCGCCGAGCCCGGAGCAACGCAAATCGGATGCCACGCCCGCGGCGATCGTCGACTCGATCGTTCGCACCCTGCGCCGGACACCTCAGGGCGAAGCCTTGCGGTGGCAGGTATCCGTGCCGATCGCGAGTCAGGTCCGGGTCGATCCGGATGACCTGCGCGAGCTGTTGGGCAACCTGCTCGAGAACGCCTGTAAATGGGCTCATGGGATGGTGAACGTGCAGGCCAGCACGCAAGGGCGCGCGCTGCTGCTGGCCATCGAGGACGACGGTCCGGGGGTGGAGCCGTCGCAGATCCGCGCCATGATGGATCGCGGCACACGCTTCGACCAACAGACCCCGGGCACGGGTATTGGTCTTGCCATCGTTCGCGACATCGTCGATGTCTATGCGCTGCCGTTTTCCATCCACAACCGGCAGCAACAAGGTCTGTGCGTGAGCGTGGAGCTACCGCTGGTCGAACCCGAGGCGGACGCCAGGGCAGGCGGATGACGGGCTGCGTCATCCGCCGGGGCCAGGCCAGGCTCAGCGCTTGCCGACGACCACGTGCACCACCGAGGAATCGACGTTGATGCTGCCGCTGAGGGCCTCGTCTATCCAGACCTGAACGCGATCCTCGTAGCGCGCCAGGCGCTTCAGCAGCCTCTCCAGTCCTTCGCGCTGCTCGGACGCAATCGACTCGATACGTAACGACACGGTCACGGATGGCCGGCGCAGCGCGCGCTCCAGACGCCGTGCAGCCACCTTGAAGAAGGCGCGGTCGACCCGGCCACGCAGTGCCAGCCGGATCCTGGATTCCATCTGGGTGCGCGCCAGCTCGATCGCGAAGGCGCCGGTGTCCAGGCTGTTGGCGAACGCCTGCCGCAGGTTGTCCACGGCGTTGCGCGCCGCACGCACCGCTGTCGCGGTGTCCGGAGCCAGGTGTCGATCCGCGAAATCGCGCATGGCCAGCCCAACCACCCAGTCACCGATGACCACCGGCCAGCAGGCGACCCGCCCCGCCATCAGGGTGCGGGCAAACGCGTACCAGCGGCGTGGCCCACCGGGGAGGATGCCGCGCACCAGCAGCTTGGCGATGATCTGCAGCTGCTCGGCGGTCGTGTAGCTGGCGGTGTGCACCGGGCGTGGCATGTGCCGGACCTTGTTGCGGATACGCTCGGCGATGCCGCGGTCGCTGAACAGTCGTCGGTTGAGCGCCGCGTGCTCGGCATAGGCATCCTCGCGCCGCATCCGCAGCGGCACGAAGTTCAGCCCTTCGCGGGTGTTGTCGGCGTGCGCTTCGGCGCGGTCCAGACGGCCTTCGCGTTCCAGACGCTCCCACAGCGGGGTGCGCGGCAGCGCGGTGAGCAGACCCACCATCGCGACCTGCACACCGGCGTCGAGGATGAACCGTTCCTGGCGCTTGAAGGTCTCGAGCGTGTCCGCGTCGAAACCGACGATGAATCCGCCCAGCACGTCGATGCCATGGGCATAGATGCGTTGGATGGCCTCGAGCACGTTGGTGCGGGTGTTCTGGGTCTTGCCCGCCTCGAGCAGGCTCGCCTCGTCGGGGGACTCGATGCCGATGAAGACCCAGCCGAAATGCGCGGCCTTGAACAGCTCGAGCAGCTCGGCGTCGTCGGCCAGATTGATCGATGCCTCGGTGCCGAAGCTGAAATCGTAGCCGACCCGTTGCTGATACTCGTGTAGATGCCGCAACAGCGCCTTGGCCCGAGGCCGATGACCGATGAGGTTGTCGTCGACGAAGAACGCACTGCGCACGCCGAGCTCACGCAGCCGCTCCAGCTCGCGCTCGACCTGCTCGGGGCTCTTGGTCCTGGGTTTGCGCCCGAACATCACGATGATGTCGCAGAACTCGCATCGGAACGGGCAGCCACGCGAGAACTGCAGGCTGACGTTGGCATAGCGCTGTAGGGGCAGCAGGTCGAATCGCGGCACCGGCGAGTCGGCCAGATCGACCGTGCCGGTCTCGGTGTAGCTGGGCTTCGGGGCGCCGGCCTCGAAGTCGCGACAGAACACCGGCCAGATGTACTCGGCCTCGCCGCTGACCACGGTATCGACCAGGTCGGTGAAGCGTTCCGGGCACAGCGAGGCATAGCTACCGCCGGCGATCACATAACAGCCACGGCTCTTGAAGTGCGCGATCAGCTCGCGTTGGCGCGGATGCTGCACTGCCATACCGCCGATCCCGACGATGTCGGCCTCGGCGTCCAGGGGCACGCTCTGCACGTTCTCGTCGACGATACGTACATCCCAATGGTCGGGGCACAGCGCGGCCAGGGTGGCCAGGCCCAGGGGCGGCATCACGGTCTTGAAGCCGCCGATTTCCTTGATGAAGCCGAAGCTCCAGAAGGAGGGCGGGAACTTCGGGTGCACCATCGCGATGCGCTTGCGGCGCTTCGGCTGCTGTGCGGCTTCAACCATGGAATCAACCTTTCCTTTATTACTGCGTCTCGTCTCTGCTTCATTGTCCGGGGCGCGATGTTAACGCCCCCCGTTGGGCAGGTGTGGATAATTCCGGAATGAAATAGGACAACACGTGGACCGCAAGCAATCAAGTGCGTTCGTGGCGAACGACGAATCAAAGGCGCGTCCTGTAATCTTCCCTAAAGCGTTGCTTGCCGCCTTGTCGAAGTTGATCAGGCCCGGACACCCCGGGCGCAACCTGACCAACCGCGCGCCAAAGCGCGCACTGTGGCGATTACGCCGGGAGGAATGCCTTGAAAGATCGCAAAAGTTTCGTGGCCGAAAAATTCGCGGCCGATCCGGAAATCAACCAGCTCGAACTTTCCCGCAGCGTGCGTGAGACATTCGGCAAAGGGCTCAGCTTCGTCCACGTGAAGCAACTGCGCGACGCGTTCGGCAAGGGAACCTTCGACCGCGCGTGGGCCGAACTGTTCGGCATGGAAGAAGACGCCGAGAAGAAGTCGGCAAGCAAGTCGCGCCAGAAGAAGGAACGCGGCGAGCGGCGCCGCAAGACGCAACTGCGCGGGCGGCGCAACTTCGACCGGGACAAGATTCCGATGCGCGAGTTCAGCAATCACCTGGTGGTGTACCGCATGCACGACGGCACGATGCAGA
>JAGRHX010000673.1 GCA_020444775.1 Gammaproteobacteria bacterium | reverse complement strand
CGTCTTCGACGGCGATCTGATCGCCGTGACCACCGCCGGCGCGGTCTTGCGCGTGGACGAGAACGACCAGGCGCGCCTGCTCGCGCAGGTCAACGAGCATCTGGAAGGCGTGATCGTGGTGCCCGATGACAGCCGCTACGGCGATCTCGCCGGACGCATCATCAGTGGCGCCGAGGATTCCGGACGGCTCTACGCAATCGATCGCGACGGCACCGTCACGGTCTACTCGAACCTCGGCGTCGCCATCGAGGACATCGACCTCATCCCCGAGAACGAGAACTTCTTCGGCGCCAACTATGGCAGCGGCAACGTGCTCGGCGTCGAGGCCGTGCAGTGGCGCGGCTACGCCGGCAAGATCCTGCTGACCCAGGAGTTCCCGGCGGCCGGCACCAGCGGGCTGTACGTGCTCGAGTGGGACAACGGGCCGTCGGTCTCGCCGCTGCCGCTGAGCAGCGAGAGCTTCGTGCCGGCGCAGTGGGAACACGTGACCTTTGCCCCGGCCGGTGTCGCGGAGCTCGGCAAGCCCGCGATCTGCTCGCTGCAGGGCGATCCGGATCTGGTGCCGTCCACACCGCTGGTCGACGTCAGCGCCTGTCCGGGACTGGTGTCGATCTCCAGTCGCGTCGGCAACGTGGGTCTGGGTGTGGCACGTGCCGGCAGCGCGGTCGACTTCAGCGTCGATGGCGTGCAGTTCGGTCGTATCACCCTGAGTCGCGATCTGGCGCCGGGTGAGTTCCAGGAATTCACGGTCAGCTCCGACAGCTTCGTGCCCTTCGCGCAGCCGGTCAGCGTCACCGCCGACGTCGACCGGGTGCTGCGCGAGAGCGACGAGCTCAACAACGTCGCGAGCGGTGTGCTCGGCATCTGCGCCTTCGGCTGCGTGGAGAACTTCCAGGTCCGGGTCAAGCGTGACCAGGTGCAGCTGACCTGGGATCCGGTGACCGATGCCAGCTACGAGGTGCTGCGCGCGGCCAGCGCCGCCGGTCCGTTCGAGAAGATCGCCGATACCACGTCGGGCTACAGCACCTATCTGGATCTGGGCGCGCCGCAGGGACAGGTCAGCTACTACAAGCTGATCCGCTCGCCGGGCGAGCTCGGCCAGCAAAGCTGTGAATCGGAGCTGATCGCCGCGCTGGTGCCATCGGCCCGCTCACGTGTGCGTGCGGTCAGCGTGCCCGATCTGCGTGGCCTGACCCAGGCCGAGGCGGGCAGTGCGTTGAGCGGCGCCGGTCTGCAGGCCGGTGCGGTCAGCAGCCGGCCCTTCGACGGCGAGGCGGACGGCCGGGTCTTCGAGCAGGACCCGCCAGCCGGCAGCAGCGTCGCGAGCGCCAGCCGTGTCGCTCTGGTGCTGGCGGACAACCCACCGCCGACCAATACGCCGCCGCAGATCCAGGCGCTCGAGGCCTATCCGGTCGACGAGGGCACGACCTTCATCGCCCGCGGCCGCTTCACCGACCCGGATGCCAATCGCTGGTCGGCGACCGTCGAGTTCGGTGACGGTGGCGATCCGGTCGAGCTGTTCCTGACCCCGAGCAACGAGTTCGTGTTCAGCCATCGCTATCTGGACGATGGCGACTTCGTCGCCCGGATAGCGCTCGAGGACGGTGCCGGCGGTCGCGACGACGAAGCCCTGCCGGTCACCATCCGTAACGTGGCGCCCACCGTGTTCGCCGGCAGCGCCGTCAACCTGACCCGCGACCGAAGCTTCGAACGCGACGGCTTCTTCACCGATCCGGGCGCGGACAGCTGGACCGCGACGGTCGACTATGGCGACGGCAGCCCACTACAGACGCTGATACTGAACGCGGACAAGACCTTCAGCCTGCAGCACACCTACACCACGGTCGGCGTGTTCGACGTGGTGGTGCGGGTCAATGACGACGACGGCGACGAGGGCGTGGCGAGCTTCGCCGCGCGGGTCGCGCCGCCGACCGTGAACGTGCCGGATCTGAGCGGTCTTGATGCCAGCCAGGCGGAGGCCGCGCTGGTCGCGCTGACCCTGAGCCTGGGCGCGCAGAGCGAGGTCGAGGATGCCAACGTGCCGGCCGGCCAGGTGCGGGCCCAGTCGCCGGCCGCGGGCAGCGTGGTCAGCGAGGGCTTCGCGGTCGACGTGGTGCTGTCGCTCGGCGATGTCAACGAGCCGCCGGCGCTGGTCTCGGCACCGCTCACCAGCGTGGTCGAGGGCCGTGCCTACGCCTACCCGGTGCAGGCCGCCGACCCTGACGGCGATACCCTCGGCTACAGCCTGGAGCAGGCGCCGGTCGGCATGAGCATCGACCCGGTCAGCGGTCTCATCGAATGGTTGCCCGACAACAGTCAGATCGGTCAGAGCCGGGTCACCGTGCGGGCCAGCGATCCGGGCGGTCTGTCGGCCACCCAGAGCTTCAATGTGCAGGTGCTCGCCGACGTGCCGGTGGACGTGCCGTTGCTCGAGGGGCTGGTGCGCGGTCAGGCGGAAGCGCTGCTGCGTGAGGCCGGGCTGCTGGTCGGTCAGGTCGTGGTGGTGGTCGATGACAGTGTCGCGCCGGGCACCGTGGTGGCGGTGGACCCGGCCCCGGGCACCACCTTGCAGGCCGGTACCGAGGTCATGCTGACCATCGCGACCGGCGACCAGAGCGATGCGCCGAGCGTCTCCATCGACAGTCCGAGCCCGGGCACCAGCTGGAGCGCGCCGGTCAGCGTGCTGGCAACGGTGAGCCCGGCAACGCTGGGCGCGAACGCCGGCACGCCGATTGACTGGTCTTTGCGTCTGACCCCGGCCGGCGCCACCTCACCGCAGGCCGGCCGGCTGCTGGCCGAGGGCAGCGGGCCGCTGTTCGGTGAGGCCATCGCCAGTATCGATCCCACACTGCTGGCCAACGACAGCTACGATCTGCAGCTCAGCTATCGCCAGGGCGCGGTCGGTGGCCGCGCCTCGGTGCCGGTGAGCATCGACGGTGCGCTGAAGCTCGGTAACTTCCGTCTGCAGTTCAAGGACGCGGACTTCCAGCTCGCCGGCATTCCGCTGGCGGTCAGCCGCAGCTACGACACCCTGGCGTTGGAGCCGACCGAGTTCGGCTTCGGCTGGCGTCTCGCCTATCCCGCCGAGGTCCGCGACGGCGCGCCGGACGGCCGGCCGTTCGTCTACGGCACCCGGGTGTACGTCACCCTGCCGGATGGTGAGCGTGCCGGCTTCCGCTTCACGCCGCGGCCGACCAGCTTCCTCACCCCGTGGCTGGTGACCGTCGAGTTCACGCCGGACCCGGGCGTGTACGGCAGCCTGCAGGCGGTCGGTGACTCGGTGGCGATCAGCAGCGGCGGCTACATCTACTTCTTCAGCCAGCTGCTGGGGCAGGGCAATCCCAGCACCTACCGGTACACCAACCGCGACGGTATCGCCTTCACCATCGACCAGAAGCGTGGTCTGCTCGGCGTTGCCGACCAGAACGGCAACGAGCTGGTGTTCACCGAGCAGGGCATCACCCACAGTAGCGGCATCGCCATCGACTTCGAGCGCGACGGCCAGGGCCGGATCACGCGGATCGTCGATCCCGACGGCGCCACGGTGGACTATGAGTACGACGCCAACGGCGATCTGGTGAAGGTCACCGACCAGCTCGGCACTATCACCAGTATCGAGTACGACCCGGATCTGCCGCACTTCGTGTCACGCGTGGTGCGAGACGGCGTGCTGCTGATTCAGCCGGTGTTCTCGATGCCCGAGGGCCGACTCGTCGCGCTGTGCAGTGAAGGCGATGACCTGGCCACCCTGGACGGCTGCACGCAGATCGATGCCGATACGGTCAATGGCGCGGAGTTCATCCGCGACGGTGACGGTCGCGGCGTGCAGGTCGAGTACGACGATCGGGGCAACATCACCCGCGAGGTGGTGGTGCTGGCCGACGGCAGCGAGCTCGTCGACCAGATCCAGTACGACGCGCGTGGCAACCTGACGCGGCTCGAAGACGCGGGCGGCTATGTCCTGGCGCTCGGTTATGACAGCGCCGACCGCATGACCCGGGTCGAGGAGCAGGGCCAGGTCTCGG
Organism: Gammaproteobacteria bacterium; assembly: GCA_020444775.1. The sequence continues at coordinate 2,230 of JAGRHX010000673.1, read as the reverse complement.
ACTTCAGCTACAACAGCTGTGGCGAGATCGCCTCGTACACCAAGAACGGCCAGCTGCTGTTCACCTACGAGTACGACCCGAGCACCTGCAAGCAGACCAAGGTGATCGATGCGCAGGGCACGCGAGTCGAGAATCAGTACGATTCGGCCGGTCGCGAGCGTGCGTTGATCGATGCCATCGGCAGCCGTTGGGACTTCAGCTATGACGCCGACGGCTTCCTGGACCATAACCAGGATCCGTTCGGCAACGTCATAGACTACGACTACCTGGCGACCGGTCGACTCGAGCGCAAGACCGACCGTAACGGCCGGGTCACGGAGTTCGAATACGACAGCCTCGGCCGCTTGACCCACGAGCGCTGGCCGGGCACCAATCCGCTGTACGTGATCGAGTACGAGTACGACGGCAACAGCCGCATGATCCGCGCCGAAGACGCGCAGGTCCGTACCGATTTCGAATACAACGGACGTGGCAATCTGGCGCTGGTCAAGACCACCCGCAAGCAGCTCGTGCCGGGCAGCGATCAGGTCATCTACGGCTACGACCGTGCCGACCACATCGTGCGCATGGTCGACAGCTTCGGTGGTGAGACGACCTTCGAGTACGACGCCGCCGAGCGGGTGACGCGTGCCACCCAGCAGGGTGCGCGTGAGCGCAGCGTGCAGCTCGAGTACGACCCGAGCAGCCTGCCGCGCAAGCTGAGCTACTACTCGGATCTGCAGTCGCTCAACCGGGTGGGCTGGTCGGAGTTCGACTTCGAGTGTCCGGGCTGTGAGGACCGTCTGAACGCCATCCGGCATTTCGACGCCAACGGCAACCCGGTCGCCAGCTACACGTTCCAGCTCAACGACCGCCACGACTTCGTCGAGGTGCGTACCGAGCAGGGCCTGACCAGCTATGGCTACGACGCCCGTCGTCAGCTGAACGCGGTGACCCGTGACTTCGCCAGCGCCGCGCTGCCAAACGAGAGCTACTCCTACGATGCCAATGGCAATCGTTTGAGCAGCCACTTCGCCGGCGTGCACACCTATACCGGCGTCGGCAACCGTTTGACCGGCAACGACGACTTCAGCTTCGAGTACGACAACGAAGGCAATGTCACCGCCCGTGTCGACCGGCTCAGCGGTGAACGTACCGGTTTCGAGTACGACCATCGCAACCGTCTGCTGCGGGTCACGCGGACCCCGCTGGCCGGCAGCACCACGGTCATCGCCGAGTACCTGTACGACGCCCTCAATCGACGTGTCGCCAAGCGCACCCCGGCCGGGGACCGCTTCTACCTGAACGAGGGGCTCAACGTCCTGGTCGAGTACGATGGCGCCGGCAACGTGCTGACGCGGCGCTTCTATGAACCCTCGATGCCGGACGGCGTGTGGGCCCACGAGCTCGACAACGACGACCGCTGGCTGCTGGCCGACCAGGTGGACTCGGTGAACCACACCCTGGACGCGAGCGGCGCGCTGGCCGGGAGCTACGTGCGCAGCGTCTTCGGCGTGCCGCTGTCGGCGAGCGCCGGCGCACGGCTGCCGAGCATCTTCGCCGGTATCGAGTACGAAGCGGATGTCGCGCTGTACTCGATGCGCAGCCGCTTCTACGACCCGGCGGTGGGACGATTCCAATCGGAGGACGATCTGGGCTTTGCCGGCGGCGACGAGAACCTCTATCGCTACGTGCGCAACAACCCGGTGACCTTCGTCGACCCGACCGGCCGCGCGGTGTTCTCCGAGAACGCCATCCTGCAGCGGATGGCGCTGTTCCAGCGTCTGGCCATCCGCTGCCTGGGCGATGCGGTGTTCACCAACATTGGCGAGGCCGGCGTCTATCTGCTGATCGAGGCGGTGGCGCTGAACAAGGCCGGTAACCAGGCCAACGTCTATGCCGGCAAGAGCAAGCGCAAGCTGAGCGTGCGCTTCTCCGAGCATGCCCGCAACGGGCGCCGGATCATCAGCGAGGTGCCGATCTACATCAACAAGGAACTGGCCAACGATCCGAAGGCGCTGCGCACGCTGGAGGAGCTGCTGATGAAGTCCTTCGGCGGCAAGGCCCAGCTGATGAACAAGGTACGGGCCTCGAAGAAGCTGTTCTGCCGCTGAGGTCGGTGGAACCCGGGACGGGCGCGCGGCGACAGCTCGCGCGCCCGTTCGCAGGCAGGGCTTCAGCCGGCCGGTAGCGTGTAGCGGATCTCGGTCGGCGTCCAGCGTGACTTGCGACGCTCGATACGGTCCGGCGT
>JAGRHX010000672.1 GCA_020444775.1 Gammaproteobacteria bacterium | reverse complement strand
CTGGATCTGGAATGACCGCGCAGACGACGAGGTGAATACGCATGAGCCAGACCGCAACCAGCGACCCGACGATCGGACAGGATACCGAACGCCTCAACGAGCTGGCCTTCTCCTTCAAGAAGAGCCAGGCACTCGCTGCGGCCCTGCAGGTCGACCTGTTCAGCGCGCTCGCGGCCGGCGCCGGCAGCGTGCAGGAGGTCGCGGCACGCTGTGGGATCCCGCTGGAGGCGGCCGACCGGCTGCTGGTGATCTGCCGTGCGATGCACCTGGTGCGTAGCGTGGACGGACGCTTCGAGAACTTCGACGACGTCAATCGCTACCTGGTACGCGATAGCCGCACCTTCTTCGGTGACTACCTGCGTTTCACCATCGGCGCGGAATATGACGAGTGGAGCCACTTCCCCGACAACCTCGCGCAGGCCAGCGACGCACCACCGCCCTCGAAGCTCTACGAAGGTGACCTCGAGGATCCACAGCGTGCCCGCGAGTTCACGCAGGCCGGCTACAACTCATCGATTGCACTCGCGCACCGCCTGGCCAAGCGTTTCGACTTCAGTCGTTTCCACAAATGGCTGGACTTCGCCGGCGGCTCCGGCTGTTACGCAATCGCGGCCTGCGAGCGACACCCGGGTCTGCGGGTGCAGGTCAAGGACCACCGCAACGTCATACCGGTGACGCGCGAGTTCATCGCCAGTCACAAGCTCCAGGATCGTATCGACGCGCAGCCGGGTGATTTCCTGCGCCAGCAGGACTATCCGGATGACTGCGATCTGATCTCCTTCATAACGCCCCTGCACTGGTATCTGAAGCCGGACGTCACGAAGGCGCTCGGCTACGCCTGGCAGGCGCTGCCGAGCGGCGGGACGGTGCTGGTGCTCGGTTACATGCTCAACGACGATCGAGACGGACCGCTGGACGCCGCCTACTATCACCTGCAGGCGATTCGCGGCGGTCACTTCACCGGACATGTGCCCAGCGGTCCGGAATACGTGACCTATCTGCACGAGGCCGGCTTCGTGGACGGCCACTACCAATGGTTCCTGTCCGGGCGCCTCGGTCTGGTCACTGCGCGCAAGCCCTGAACCTGGAACCCGTCGTGAGCGGACCGCTCATGTCGCGGATGACTTGAGCACCCCCGAGATCCGCAAGGCATCGATCCGCGCCTCGTCGTAACCGAGCACACCGGCCAGCACCTCGGCATTGTGCTGGCCGAGATGCGGCGCCGGCCCGCGCACGCCCGACGAGGCCTCGGCATAACAGAACGCCGAGTTGATCACCTTGATTGGACCGAGCACCGGGTCCTCCACGTCCACCACCAGACCGCGTTCGAGCACCTGCGGCTGGCGAACCGCCTGGTCTACGGTATAGACACGGCCGCAGGCCACGTGATGTCGCATCAACACCTGTTCGGCGGTCTCGCTGTCGAGAGTCGACAGCCAGGCACGCACGATCGAGACCGCCTCGTCCATGTTCGCCTGCAAGCGGCCGGTGTCACAGAACCGCGGATCCTCGGCCAGCTGCGCCTGACTCATGGCTCGACACAGATTGGCCCAACCACGGTGGTCCGGGCCGACGTTGGCGGTCAGATATCCATCGCGGGTCCGATGCACAGGGTGATACCAGATCTCGGGCTGCGGCTCACGCAGGGCTGCCTGCAGACTCAGATCGTTCGACCCGAACAGGGCGTCGAACAAGGCGATGTCTATGTGCTCGCCCTGACCGGTACGCTCGCGTCTGAACAGCGCCGCGCAGATGGCACCGAACGCGGTCAGTCCAGCGGTGGTGTCACCGATTGCGATGCCAGGGCCACGCGGTGTCTCCGGTGGGTCGCGATGCAGGAACTGAAGCGCCAGCCAACCGGTCATGCCATGAGCGATGTGCGCATAGCCGGGCCTGTCAGTGTTCGGACCACTCTGCCCGAAGCCGCTGATCGAGCAGAGAATGATGGCGGGATTGCGCGACCGTAGCGCCTCGTAGCCCAGCCCGAGCCGTTTCATCACACCCGGTGTGAAGGCCTCGATGACGACGTCACAGCGCTCCACCAGATCGAGAACGATATCCAGACCCTCACCACGTTTGAGGTCGACACAGATGCTGCGCTTGCCCGCGTTGTGCTGCAGGAACATCGGTCCGCGACCGCTGCCGTCGGTGCTGAAAGCGAGCCTTGACACGTCGCCATCCGGGTATCGCTCGAGCTTGATGACGTCAGCACCGTGGTCGGCCAGATAGCGCGCGCAGGACGGACCGGCGATCAGTGCCGACAGATCGAGCACTCGAATGCCGTCGAGCGCACCGGCTTGCGTACCCCGGCTCATCGGCCGCTTCCAGGCTCGGACTGCTTGACTGCCGCCTTTGCTGCCTCGCCGCCGCTGTGAACGGGGTTGGTCTGGCTGGCGAGCATCAGCAGCTGGTTGAGCTGATTGCCGGTGTGCAGACCGGCCTGCAGGCTCATGTCCTCGGCCAGGCGGAAGGTGCTCTTGGTGCGCGCCACCGACCACGGGGTCCGCTCGTTGAACAAGGCCGCGAATTTCTCGGTCTCCTGCTCCAGCTCGCCCGGGTCGGCAAGACGATTGACAAGGCCGATCTGCTGATAGCGCTCGGCCTCGTAGGTCTGCCCGCTCATCGCGATCTCGAGCCCCATGCGGCGTCCCAGGTGGCGGGCCAGCAGCGCGATGTTCATTGCCGCGGGGAATCCGTAGAGCATTTCGACGTTGCCGAATCGCGCGCCACGCTCTGCAACCACGAAGTCACAGGCCAGGCTGATCGCCTGACCGCCGCCCAGGGCGATGCCGTGCACCGCGGCGATGGTCGGCTTGGGTGCGTCGCTCAGCAGTGACAACACCTGCAGGAAGCCGGCCTGCCCGGCATCCAGAGACTGGTCCTGCAGCTTGCGTTCAGCGCCGAATTCCTTGATGTCACGGCCGGCACTGAAGCAGCCGCCGGCGCCCTTCAGCACGATGCTACGCACCTGCGCGTCGTCGACCGCCGCGTGCAGGGCGCCGAGAAGCTCGTCGAGCATCGCGTCGCTCAGCGCGTTCTTCTTCTCCGCTCGATTGAGCACGATCCACGCCGTGGCGCCCCGTTGCTCGACCATTACCAAACCCGCTCCGCTCACCGTCGCACACCTCGCTGCAAGTATCACTTGCAGTGACTGTGCACCGGCCGCTCGAAGCATTCAAGCCGCTGCCCATACCGGCCTCGCCCCTCACCGGCGACGCGCGGGTCAGGCGCCGGGCCTGTAGCCGAACAGCGCGCGTGACTTGATGGCCGCCGCGACGCCGGATGGCACCATGCCCTCCCAGCTCCGATCGCCGTTGCCGATTCGTCCAAGCACGTCCGGGGAGAAGATGTGCATGTGCTCGGCCCGGTATTGCTCGAGAGGCACCAGACAGCCACGCTCACGCAGATGCGCGAACAGATGATGCAGCGCGCTCGGCACTTCCAGGGTATCAATGGTGACCAGCTCGCCGCTGCCGGGCTCGAGCAGTGGATAGACGAAAAGCTTCAGGTCGCCCTTGAACAGGCGCCCGAACGATTCGAGGATGCCGCCTTCCAGATGGGCATAGAACTGCTCATCGAGCAGCTCGCGTAGCGCCGGGATACCCATGGCCACGCCGATCGGTCGGTGCGTGTAGCGCCACAGATAAGCGGCCAGTCGGTAGTACTCGAAATAATCCGAGATCATGACCGTGTGACCGGTGGCCTCTAGCACCTCGGCACGAGCAATGAAATCTCGCAGGTCGATATCGCGCTCGCCGGAGCGCAGCTGCTGCATGGTCATCTCCATCAAGGTCAGGCTCTCGCCGGCGGCCACGCCGGACTGCCGTTCGAAGGCGCTCTGCGCGGCCTCGAGGATATCCAGGTTGACGTGAGTCACAGGCCGGAAGCGACCACGCTGGATCAGCACCGGACGCTTGCGCAACACCGCCGATGGCTGCAGCACGCCGCCGTCGGCCGCGAACATGGCGGCGGCGGTCAGGCCGAGCTGCACCAGCTTGAGCGTCATGATCCGGTTGTCCACACGGCGGAACTCGATGCCCGAGAACTCCACCATGTCGATCTCGATACGCGTGGTGCTCAAGCCGTCGAGCAGCGATTCGAGCAGCGTGTCGGGCTCACGCGAGAGAAAGCAGGCCCCGTACAGCAGGTTGACCCCTAGGATGCCCAGAGCCTCCTGCTGCGCGGCATTCTCGTGGTCCAGCATGCGCATATGGACGATGATCTGGCTGTCCTCGTCGCCGGGCGTGGCCTGGAAGCGAACGCCCATCCAGCCGTGGCACTCACCGGTGCCGTGATAGCTGCGAGCCACCACGGTGTCGGCAAAGGCGAAGAAGGCCGTGCGTTCTCCGCGCGACGTGGACAGACGCTGCAGGTTGAGCCGATGCTCGCATTCGAGCATCGCCTCCAGCCGCTCCCGACAGACATAGCGCTCGCAATCCCCGTAGATCGCATCGCTGACCTGCATGTCGTAGGCCGAGATGCTCTTGGCGATGGTGCCGGCGGCACCACCGGCCTGAAAGAACCAGCGCACGACCTCCTGTCCGGCACCGATTTCGGCGAAGGTGCCGTAGCGTCTGGGGTCCAGATTGACCGCCAACGCCTTCTCGCGTGGTGTGGTGAAACGCTGTTGTGGATTCATGACCTGCGCCTCCGTCCCGCTGTCGTCCCGCTGGCGAATCGCTCGCGTTTGGTCGACCGACTCCCGCGAAGCCGGCCCGACTCAGGGACTATCGGACGCCGGGCGCCAGAACGTGAGCGCCGGGCGGCTGGCGAACCGCACGATGCACTACGGCGGGACCGCGTCCCGGCTTCTGCGGGACAGTCACCCAGGCCGCCGCACGAGCGGACTCGCGGCAGGCCATCGATGGGGCAAGGCCTCAGCGCGCCGCGGCGGCCTGCTCGCGCGCCCAGCGATAATCGGCCTTGCCGTTGGCGCCACGTCGCACCTGCGGGACGAACAGCAAGGCCTTGGGCAGCTTGTATCGCGCGATATGCATCGCGGCCGCTGCCAGCAGCTCGTCGCGGCTCGGCCGCTGGTCCTGCTCGAGCTGTACGATGGCCACCACCTCCTGGCCCCAGCGCTCGCTGGGCCGCCCGGTGACCAGAACGTCGAGCACGCCGGGATGCTGTTTGAGGGCCTGCTCGACCTCCTCGACGAAGATCTTCTCGCCCCCGGAGTTGATGGTGAAGGACTCGCGGCCGTGGAACTCGACCTCGCCGCCGGGTAACAATCGAACCCGGTCACCGCCAACGACGTAGCGTTGTCCATCGATCCAGGGGAAGGTCCGCTCGGTCCGTTCACGATCGCCCAGATAGCCCAGCGGCACGCTGCCACGCTTGCACAGCCAGCCCAGTCCCGGGTGCCCCGGCTCGAGCACGGTGCGCCGGTCGTCGGCCAGCACCACGGCCTCGTCGGTGAGCCTGAAGCGCACCGGTGCCTCGGCTTCGCCGGGCGCGGTCACGATCAACGCTTGCGGGCCGGTTTCCGAGGCACCCAGACCGTCCACCACGCGGGCCCGGGGCATGTGACCCAGCAGTCCCTGCTTGACCTGCGGACTGAGCACCGCGCCGCTGTTGTAAACGGTACGCATGCTCGACAGATCGTGGCAGCCCCGCTCAGCGGCCTTCAGCAACGGCCTGCCGAAGGCATCGCCGATGATCAGCATGAAGCTGACCCGTTCGCGCTCCAGCGTCGCCAGCACGTCTTCCGGGTCCAGATGTCGCACCTCGTTCTGCACCACCACCGTGTTGCCCGAATGCCAGGCATTGAAGGCCACGAAGGCGCCGGCACCGTGCATGAACGGTGCGGTCGGCATCACCCGATGTCCGGGCGAGTCGCTGGCCCGCCGCGCGTACTGCGCCAGACCGTCCAGCACCCGACCGTCACGGTCGCGACCGGCCAGCTGCGCGATCACGGAGTCGGCCTGGCGCCACAGCACGCCCTTGGGCATGCCNNCGGTGTAGAGCATGTAGAGGTCGTCCGCGGACCAGCCTTGGTCGGGCAGATCCGACGCCGCGTCGGCCAGCGCCCGCTCGTAGTCCAACGCGCCCGGCAGCAATGGCTGCGCGGAACCGTCGGCGACCTGTAGCAACAGCTTCAGCGGCGGCAGCTGCGGCAACAGCCGGGCCAGTATCGGTGCGAAACAAGCGTGATAGATGAGAGCGCGGGTGCCGGCGTCGCTCAGCACATGATGCAGCTCCGCCTCCACGTAGCGGTAGTTGATATTGAAGGGCACCGCGCGCGCCTTGAACGCACCGAGCATGCCTTCCAGGTACTCGGCCCCGTTGTACAGGTAGAGGGCCACGGCATCCTGACCGCTCTGCCAGGGTCGCAGCCGTTCGCGCGTCTCGTGGATGGTCACGCCGTGCTCGAGCAGCACGTTCGCCAGTCGGTCCGTACGCTGGTCGATGTCGGCGAAGGACAGACGACGCTCACCATGCACCAGCGCCTCCCGATCGGGCACGGCGCGAGCGATGGTCCGATTGATCTCGGCAATGCTGAACGCCATGGTGACTCAGCCGGGCAGCAGACGGGTCAGGCGCTCGGTGGCCTGCAGGTAATCCTCGATGAAGGCCTGCATCACCTGGCGCGTGCTGAGGCTCTCGTTCATCAGGCCGACACCCTGACCGACGAAATAGCTGGCCAGCTCGCGGGCACCGGCATGACCGCTCTCGGCCAGACGGGTGATACGCTGCATGGTCGGCTCGGTGATGATCGATTGCAGCGGCATCGGCAACGGCTCGGGGGCGTCCGCCGACTCCCAGGCGTCGGTCCACGCCGAGCGGAGCTGTCGTGACGGCTTGCCCGTGCGTGAGCGCGAGCGGATCGTGTCACGCGAGGTCGCGGACAGCATCTTCTCCTTCACGACCGGTGAGGTCTCGGCCTCGCGCGTGGTCAGCCACACCGAACCGGTCCAGGCACCGTCCGCGCCCATCGCCATGCACGCCGCCATCTGTCGCCCGGTGACGATGCCACCCGCGGCGAGCACCGGCACGTCGCAGAGCGGTCGGATGGCCTCGACCACCTCCGGCACCAGCACCAGGGTCGAGAC
>JAGRHX010000671.1 GCA_020444775.1 Gammaproteobacteria bacterium | reverse complement strand
AGCAGCCGGTCACGCCAGCGCTCGACCCGTTTGAAACGCGCTACCGCGGCGTCACTGCGCCCGTCGATCTCGTCGATCAAGGCGCGCACCGGGTCCCAGTCCATATCCCCCATCAGACGGGTGAGATAACGGATGTGCCGGTTGCGTGCGCCCCGCTGCATGCGTCGTCCCGCGACGATTCGAGCCCTTATGGTGGTCTCCAGGTGCAGTCTGTCCAGCTGCGCATCCGACAGCAGCAGCAGCCTCGCCACCAGGGCCTGCAGGGCCTGATGCTCGCGCTTGCGTTGCGACTTCGAGACCGGCTCATCGGCAAGCGCGTCGTCGAGCGTGTCCGGATCGTCGTCGAGCCCAGGGTCCGGGGCCGTCCAGTGTTGCTCGATCGCGCTTCCGGCGTCCGCCTCGTCAAGACTCAGCACCCGGCTGCGGCCACCTGGACCCGCGTAGATGAGCATCACCTCATCGTCGTCGGCGGCCTCCGTTGACCGGCCGTGCTCCTCGTCCAACTCGACCCGCGACACGGTTTCGTCCTCGTTCCAGTCCGGATCGGGTCCAACGGCGCCCTGATCCTCGATATCTTGATCCTCGATATCTTGATCCTCGGCATCCTCCGCGGCGCCGCCCATGGCCGGCTGTTCGACGGGCCGGGACGCGCGTCGGCTACCGGTATGACCGGCTCCGGCACGACCGCGTCGCCCACCCGCACCGCCCGATCCTCGTCGCGCAGCGCTCATCGACGCGAACGCCCACCACCACGGTGGCGCCTGCTGCAACTCATGTTCGTAACCTCATGACGGATGCACACCGCTGGATCCGCGATGGTGACTTCGGTGTGTCTGGCTTGCGGTCCGACTTCCTTGGGGACTACGGCAGGGGACTACGGCAGATCGCCGCGCGCTGAGCCGACAGCGACACGCGCATCGCTCTCGTATACTGCGGGCTCGTGCACGTGCCAGAAGTCGGACCGAATGATGACCTCGAATCAACGCCAGCCCGTCCTGCTCAAGGACTATACCCCGCCCGCTCACCTGATCGACCACATCGAGCTTCGTTTCGAGCTCGACGAGCAGCACACGCACGTCACCGCCAGACTGGCGGTGCGCCGCAATCCGGCCAGCTCGCAGCATGTCACCACGCTGCAGCTCGACGGCGGTGGCCAGCCGCTGCTCGACATCCGCCTGGACGGCGAAGCGCTGTCAGAGCAGCGCTACCGGCTCGACGACGAACGGCTGCATGTGCTCGACGTGCCCGAGCGCTTCAGCCTGGAGCTGCGCACCCGGCTGGAACCACAGAACAACACCAGCCTGGAGGGCCTGTATCGATCGCACGGCACCTTCTGCACCCAGTGCGAGGCCGAGGGCTTTCGCAAGATCGTCTGGTTCGCGGATCGACCCGACGTGATGAGTCGCTATCGCACCACGATCGTCGCCGATCCGCAGCGCTATCCGGTGCTGCTGTCCAACGGCAACCGCGTCGAGCAGGGCACCTGCGACGACGGCCGTCATTTCGCGGTGTACGACGATCCGTTCCCCAAGCCCGCTTACCTGTTCGCGCTGGTCGCGGGCGATCTGGCCTGTATGGAAGATCACTACACCACCGCCTCCGGACGCAAGGTGAGCCTGCAGATCTACGTGGAGGCCCACAATCGCAATCGCTGCGGTCATGCGATGACGGCCCTGAAAAAGGCGATGCGCTGGGACGAGGAGGTGTATGGGCTGGAGTACGACCTCGACAACTACATGATCGTCGCGGTCGACGACTTCAACATGG
>JAGRHX010000670.1 GCA_020444775.1 Gammaproteobacteria bacterium | reverse complement strand
CATCGCGCCGCTAGTCGTTGATGCAACGACCTTGTTGGTCAGCGGATCTCGGCAGCTCATGTTTGTCGTGTTGGTCGCATCGCCCAGCACGCTGCAGGTTAGCGCCGAGCAAGGCAGTGGCGTATCGCAGACCGGCGCAGTCGTCGTCGGCTTGCCGTCGCTAGCCAGGATCCGCGACCAGTCGTAGCACTCATAGTCCCCGAGGCTATCTTTGCCGTGACCGCGACAGTCAGAAGCGGTCGCCAGCGAACAGGTCTTCTGGCACAAGCCGCTGTAAAACGCGCGATTGCAGGCGCTACCGGTCGGACATTGCGTCGCGCTCAAATTGAACACGCAGCCAACGATCGTGCAGTAGCCGTTGGCGAAGCGACCTGTATCCAACGGCTGTAAGCAGACCGCGCCGTCCGGGCAGTCTGTATCGGCTGCGCAGGCATCACCGATCTTCGCGCCGAGCATCCCCTGCGCGTGCGGCTTGCAGCGGCCGGTGTTCAGATCGCACTTGCCCGGTTTGGCGCACTGGGCTCGATTGGTTTCGAGCGACAAGCAAAACTCGCCCCCCGCCGCGTTGCAGCCGATCCCCGTCGTAGCGCTGCATGTCGTGCTCTGAATAACCGGACAGTCGCTGTTGGTCTTGCAGGCCGAGAACATGCACACCGCCTGCCCCAGGCGTCGCGTAAATAGCGGGGAATCGATCGCGCACTTCAACTGCGCCGGGCAGGCGTTCGCGGTCTCGCTCGGCTTACAGCGCTGCAAACAGTAGCGCCCCGTGGTGCCATTGGTCAGCGGGATGTGTGTGCAAATGTTGCGTTGCGGTAGCGGACAGGTATCCTCGTTCGCCGCGGTCGTCGACGGATCATCGGCGACGCATGCCATCGTGCAGATGCGAACGCCGCCGGCCAGCTCCAGTCGACAGGCCGTTCCACCGCGACAAGTTGTATCGCTGGTACATGGCTCGCCGACGTTTGGTGCCGTCGGGCCCAAGTCAGCCAGCCACAGATCAGGTGCGCTCAGATCTGCCGGCCCGCGATCAGGCGCGATCGACAAATCGGCCGCCGCGTCGATCGTCCGACCGTCACGCGCTGCGTCTTCAACGCTGGATTCCCGCGCCGCATTGATCAACATCGCGTCGATCGGTCCATCGTCGACCGCGATGTCCGCTAGCGTCGAGCTATCCTGCCGGATCGCGCCGTCGACACGCGTCGCGTCTTTGCGTCGGCCGATGTCGCCCCGTGCGCAGCCGGCGAAGAACACCGAGAGCAGCAGCGCGTGCAACACCAAACCGCGCCAGCCTTGCGCTCGCGTCTCTACGCCCCCCCGATACAACACCGCGACTACTCGTCCTCGTCGTCGGTCGGCGCTCGCTCTACGAGTCGGTCGCCGCCCTTAAGTTGCGCGGCCCGTAATGCTGCTGTCGCATTGCGAATCAACCGCGAAAACGTAACTTTGTCCCCCGACCCAATCCCCGTCAACCCTACGCTTGCGGTCATGTTTGTCGTTTCCTCGCCTCGGCGATAGGTTATGCGCTTGATTCTTCGCCGGATTCGCCGTCCGACCTCGGCTGCGCCCTCTAGGTCGGTATGCGGCAAAAACACCATAATGCGGTCATCGGCATAGTGGATCGGCAGGTCGATCACCCGCACGGCCTTGGCCACAGCGATCGCCAACCCCGCCGTCACCTTGCGCTTGAGCTCTCCCGCCTCCTTTTCACCCAGCTGTTCGACTGCATCGATTCCGATCATCATCAGCGATAGCGGATAGCCGTAGCGCTTAGCGCGCCGTACCTCCAACGCCAATAGGTCTTTGATCGAATCGAAATGGTGAAAGAGTTGACTCGGATCCGTCGTGCTCTTTTGCAGCTCCAACTTGCCGCGCAGCTCGAGCAATGCGTGCTCGCTTTCGTCACGCTGGCGACGCAACGCGCGAAGCCGCTCCGCCAAAGATAGCGTCGTTTCTAGCGCGGCTGCCGTCGCTGGCTGACGGAGATAGCCGTCGGCATCCATCTCCTTGAGCGTTGGTTCTATCGACTGGTTTGCATCCAACAACGCGACGATCGGCGCGCGGATGCCGGTAAAACCTTGCACGTACTGACAGATCTCGATCCCCGCGCGGTTCCCTGCGAGCAGCAGCAGATCGGGGGTTGCTTCTTCGAGCAGCGCTGTCGCTTCGGCCGCGCTACTCACTGCGGTGACTTCTGTGCCGAGCTTTGTCAGAACGTCGGCCGCATAATTGCGCGACGTTTCGTTCGGATCATAGACAAAGACGAGGGCACCCATAACTCATTGCGTTATCAGTGGGATTTGCCTTCGTCAAGTCCAGCCGGCCTCGGCGATGATTCCGCGTCCAACTGCTGTTCCACGCGCACCTGCAATCTTCCGCGAAAAAGGTCAATCAGCAGCATTTCTCCAAGGTTAGCGGCATTGGCCTCGACCAACACCTCACCGCGCAGGTTTCGCGTCACGCTGTAGCCGCGCTCGAGCACCGCCAATGGGCTGAGGGCGTTCAATCGCCCAGCCAAATAGCCTAAATGGCTGCGATTTTCGCCAAGGCGTCCGTGCATCGTCGCCACCAGCCGTTGGTGCAATCCGCTGATCCGCTCCGCCGAACGCAACAGCTGGGTCTGCGGACGCTGTCGCTCGAGTCGTAGCATCGCGCTGGCCAGAACTTCTCGCGCGGCGCGCAATCGCTGGTTGAGCGAGCGTTCGCTGCGCTGGCTCAGCTCGTCGATCAGCAAGCGCCGACGATCGATCAGTCGCTGAGGTGCGGCCAGCTTGGCGCGCGTCGCCTCGATCGTTCGGCGTGCGTCGCGCAATCGTCGTTCGACTTGTCGGCCCAAACGTTCGCGCAGCAGCGAGAGTTGTCGCCGTGAATCGGCCTCCTCTGGCACAGCGATTTCCGCCGCTGCGCTCGGCGTCGCCGCACGCCGGTCAGCGACCAATTCAGCGATCGTCACGTCGACCTCGTGCCCGACGGCCGAGACCACGGGCTTGGGACACTCGGCCACCGCCCGCGCCAGGCCCTCGTGGTTGAAGGCCCACAGATCCTCCATGGATCCGCCGCCGCGACCGAGGATGATGACCTCGACGGCCTCGACCCGCGCCAGCCGACGCAGGGCGGCGATGAGCTCGAAGGGCGCCTCGGGCCCCTGCACCTTGGCCGGCGCCAGCAGGATCGGCGTGGGCATGCGACGACGAACGACCTCGAGGATGTCGTGGATCGCCGCGCCGCTGGGGCTGGTGACCACGCCGACCAGCTTGGGCCAGGGCGGCAGCGGCCGCTTGCGATCGGCGGCGAACAGACCCTCGCCGGCCAGGCGGCGCTTGAGCTGCTCGAGCTGCAGGGTGAGCTCGCCCAGGCCCGCCGGCTCGGCCCGATCGGCGTAGAGCTGAAAGCGTCCCTGGGCGGCGTAGATCGCCATGCGCCCGAAGACCCGCAGGCGCTGGCCCTCCTCCAGGCGAAAGCGCAGGCGTCGGACCGAGGTCGCCCACATCGCCGTGGGCAGGGCCGCGCTGGCGTCCTTGAGGGTGAAGTAGGCGTGACCGCTGCGCGGCAGCACCAGGTTGGAGACCTCGCCCTCGATCCACATGGACGGGAAGGCGCGCTCGAGGGCGCGGTTGGCCAGCTCGATCGCCTGGCGCACGCTGTGGATCGGCGGGCGATTGGAGGGGCGAGGCTCGGGTCGCGGCGGGTGACCTTGCCCCTGCAGATCCGAGTGCCACGGCTCGTCTCGCTCGGGACCCGCGGGCTTGCCCCACTCGGCGCCACCGGGGCCCGGCGGTCGCTTGCCGAAGGGGATGCCGCGCTTGGCCATCGCGGCGTTTCTATCACGGGACGCTATCGCTCCCAACGCATGCTCAAGCGCCGCCAGGGCAGCGCGCGGGCCTCGGGGCAGGCCCAGCGCACGACCAGGGCGGCCTCGCGCGAAGCCTCGGTCTCGCCAGCCGGCGCCGGCCCAATTGGTGGCATGGCGAAGCGCAGGAGGTTGGGGCGATCCGAGTCGACCCGAACCAGCGCCTCTTCGCGTCCGTCGGCCTCGCGCAGCGCCGCCGAGAGCTCGCAGCCCTCGGCCGCGCGCACCGAGGCCAACAGCAGCTCGATCGCCGCCCCTTGCTGCCAGCGCAGGGGCAGCACCTCGCTCGCGAGCACCCCCGGCTCGTCGCGGGCGACGAAGCTCGAACCGGGCATCAGGCTCAGGGCCCCGGTGCCGCGCCAGATCGAGCGATCGAAGCGATGCAGCTCCCAGGGTCCGCCCCACTCGTGCATGCGCTCGGGCATGGCCCCTTCGACGACCTCGGCCCGCAGCGCCCGGTAGTGACCGCGGGCGACCACGGTCGTGCGCCAGGGGCCGGTTCCGGGCCACAGCTGGCGATCCTGCCCCACCCAGCCGCCGGAGATCATGTACACCGGCGTGTTCGAGACCAGCGCCCGCTCGATGAGCGCGCCGTTGGGATAGATCAGCACGTTGCGACCGAAGCTGAGAAACGCCGGCGTCGCCAGGTAGCCGCGCCAGCGCAGGGGCTCCTGGTGATCGAAGATCAGCACGGCGTCGTCGGGGACCGACTCGAACATGGCGGCGAGTCCCTCGGGGTCGTCGGCGAGATCGCGGCTCCAGTACACGGGCCGGCTCAGCACCCGCAGCGGCGGCACCCACCAGGCCAGGGTCAGCACCGCCAGCACCAGCGGAGCCACGCGCGGACCCCAGCGCGCCCGCGCACGATCGACGAGCTCGACCAGCAGCCAGGCCGCGGCCACGGTCAGCACCGGGATGGCGTCGCCCACCAAGTAGCGGGCGTAATAAAATTCGTAGCGCACGCCCTCCTTGAGCGCGCTGATCATCACGACGACGCAGGCGAGGGCCACGAGCACCCGCGTCAGCGACGATGCTGCCCGCCGCGAACGAGCAGCCGCCACCGCCAGACCGACCAGACCCAGGAGCAGCGCAGCCGGGCCACCGTGGCGCCACAGCACGCTGCTCACCTGCTGCGTCGGTCCATAGGCGTCGCCCTGATCGAGGGCCCGGTAGGCTGCGGCGGCGAAGGCCCCCAGCAACGCAAGCAGACCCAGCCCCCACAGGCTCGCGGCGGCCAGGCGATCGAGGACCGGCCAGCGTCGGCGTAGACGATCGAAGAGCGGCGCGGCGGCCAGCACCGCTGCGCCGGCGACCGCCGACCAGGCCAGCGCCTCGCCGATCCGCGGCTGGATCCGCGGCACGTGAAAGTGGTTGCTGGCGGCGCTGAAGAAGTAGGGCCACGAATGGACGATCGCCTGCATGGCCGCGGCGGTGCTGCCCAGCACCAGCGCCGGCAACCAGAAGCGCCGGCTCCGGCTCGGCGCGGCGAGGATCAGCAGCGGCGCCAGGACGATCGCCAGCGCCAGCATCGAGCCGCGGGCGAACACACCCAGAGAGAAGACCAGACCGGCGAGGATCGCCAGCACGCCCACGCCGACCTGGCCGCGACGCTCGGCAGCCTCGGCCTCGAGGGCCAGGGCAGCGCTGCCGAGCAAGGCCGCCCGCGCCAGGTTCTCGGTGACCGGGAAGCAGGAGATCCACAGATCCAGCGGGTGCAGAGCCAGCCCCGCCGCCGCGACCAGCCCCAGCAGCCAGCCCCGCGCGCGGACGCGAGGGTCGTCTTCGTCGCCCGCGCCCAGGCCCAGGCGTCGGCCCAGGGCGAAGGCCGCCAGCTGCGAGAGCAGGGCGAACAGGGTCAGGACCCAGGTCGATCGTGCGAAGCCCAGGACATGCTCGCACAGGGCCAG
>JAGRHX010000669.1 GCA_020444775.1 Gammaproteobacteria bacterium | reverse complement strand
AGCGCCAGGTTCGCCTGGCCGGCATTGAAGAGAAGATTCTGGCCTTGTTGTGTAGTAAGCGCCTGCTCCCCACACATTGCGCACCGGCATGACTGGGGTTACGCGGCTGGCTTCCAGCGATGTGGCAGCAGAGTGTCGATGTCGCGATCAAGGGTCGTAGGCAATCGTGTGAGCACGTCGGTGAGCCAGGCGAGTGGCTCGTGGCCGTTGGCCCTTGCGGTGGCCAGCAGGCTCATGATGGCCGCAGCACGTTTGCCGGCGGTTTCCGAGCCGGCGAACAGCCAGTTCTTGCGGCCCAGTGCGATGGGTCGGATCGCATTCTCGATCGGATTGTTGTCGATCGGGTAGCTGCCGTCCTCGGCATAGCGCACGAGGGCCGGCCAGCGACGCAAGCTGTAGTCGATGGCCTTGGCCGTGCCGCTGTTGCCCATGATGCTGGGGCGCAGCTCGTCCAGCCACGCCTTGAGGGCGTTCAGCGCCGGCACCGCGTGACGCTGACGATGGGTGAGTCGTTCGCTTGGCGTCATCGACGCCGCTTCGGCCTCGATGCGATACAGCACGGCAATGCGCTCGATCGCCGCTTGGGCGATCTTGCTGCCGCTGGCCTTGTGCTGGTCGACAAACTTGCGCCGCGCATGCGCCCAACAGGCGAGCTCGGTTACGCCCGTGGCGAACAGGGCTTTGTAGCCACCGTAGTCGTCGACCATCAGCGCACCGCCGTAGTCGCCGAGGAAATGTTGGGCATGTTTGCCGCTACGGCTGATACAGAAGTCGAAGGCAATGATCGGCGGTCCGGTGCCGCTGCGGTGTAAGCGCCTGCCCACGACACCTGTAAGTCATCGCTCTGATTTGCTTCGATGCGCGCCCGTATTCAAAGGAGCGCGGCGATGGTCAGCAAGTCGGAGTTTTGGTCGGGTCACATGGCGGCATGGAAACGGGGCGGTCTGACCCAGGCAGCGTATTGCCGTCGGCACGCCTTGAGTTTGCCGAGTTTTGGGTATTGGCGGCGCATCCTGAGGAGGCAGCCAGTGATGCCGTCGTCGCCCGCGGTGGTGCCCATCCTGGTTGGCGAACCGGAGTCGGTCATTGAGGCGCTCGAGGTGCGCTTGCCGAATGGTTTGCAGGTGCGGGTGCCCGCCGGTATGGCGGCGGCACGCTGGCTGCCGACGGTGCAGGCATTGATGACATGCTGATGCCATCGGGCTGGTGGCTGGTGACGGCACCGATGGATCTGCGCTGCGGCATGGATCGACTTCTGGTGCATGTGCGCGAGCACTTGGATCGTGATCCGTTGGACGGGGGTGCCTATGTCTTTCGTAATCGCGCCGCGACGCGCATCAAGGTGCTGTGCTGCGATGCACAGGGGACGTGGCTGGCGATGCGTCGGTTGCAACAAGGCCGCTTCATTTGGCCGCTCGCCGGGGCGCGCACGTGGTCCCTGCAGGCGGAGCAGTTTGCGTGGTTATGTGCCGGCGTGGATTGGCGTCGATTGAGTGCGCAAAAGGGCTTGGCACCTCGGGTGTAAATAGCTACTCTGAGCTCCATGGATCACGCGCAGCTCAACACCATAACCGACGTCCAGGCGCTACGCGCATTGGTTGCCGAGCAGCTGCAGATCATCGCCCGCCACGAGCGCACCATCACCGAGCGCGATGCCAACATCGCCAAACTCACCGCGGAGATCAAGCGGCTGCGCCGGCTGCAGTTCGCGGCACGCTCGGAGAAGATGGATCCGGCCCAGCGCCAGTTGTTCGAGGAGACCATGGCAGCGGACATTGCCGCGGTGGAGGCCGAGCTGGAAGCGCTGCAATCGCCGCCATCTGCCGACCCCTCGCGTCCGCGCCGCGCGCCCAAACGCCGTGCGTTGCCCGAGAACCTGGAGCGGGTCGAGACCCGGCATGAGCCGACCAGCTGCGAGTGCGACCAATGCGGTGGCGCGCTGACCCACATCGATGACCACGTCAGCGAGAAGCTCTCGTGCAGGCCGCTGACCTTCTTCGTGCGCCGCGATGTCTATCCGCAGTACGCGTGCCGCGCGTGCGAAACGATCACTGCCGTACCCGTGCCACCGACGGTGATCGACCGCGGCATCGCCGCGCCGGATCTACTGGCGCACGTGATCGTGGCCAAGTATGTCGATCACCTGCCGCTGTATCGGCAGGAAGCCATCTACGCCCGCAGCGGCGTGGCCATCCCGCGTTCGACCCAGGGTGAATGGATCGGTGCGTGCGGCGTGGCCCTGCAGCCGCTGGTACATCGCTTGCAAGACGCGCTGCGGGGACAAACGATCCTGCACGCGGATGAGACCCCGGTGGCGATGCTCGAGCCGGGCACGGGAAAGACCCATCGCAGTTATCTGTTTGCGTACCGCAGCGGCACCGGACCGCCGAT
>JAGRHX010000668.1 GCA_020444775.1 Gammaproteobacteria bacterium | reverse complement strand
TGAGTAGGGCGGGTTAGCTACCCGGCTTGCGTCACATGCGCTCCGGCAGAGCGCCGCGCTGCTCATTATCAAGCCTGACCTCGTACTCGACTGATGCCCGCTCGTGCCGCGCTTTAGCGCGAGCGGACCTGGACACAGCACCTCCCATGGCTGGGCGATGGCAAGCCCGCCGTTGGCATTGTCGCGTCCGAAGATTTCGCCATGCTGGTCGCGCCAGCGTGTGCGGCCCGCACCGATGTCGCTGGGCATCCCATAGCCCTGCGAACGTGTTACTGGCGCCATCCACGGCCTTGATACGCCCTGCCGTGCAGTCTGCGCTGGCGGTATATGTACGTGTTGCCTGATGCTCGAAAATCGTAAAAGGTCGACACCGTTCTCAACGCCATTCGTCAACGGAAAGGGTCTTTTGATAGCTCGCCGACATGATCCGCCAGTAGGCATTGGTCTCACCGCCCACCACCACGGCGTGGATATCCTCACGCTTGAACATGGGGATGAGCATATCGGTTGGTTGGTTCAAGAGGTTGGCCCAGGGCTGCTCGCCAAAGGTCGCGCGCGGGTACACATAATTCTGGATGAGCTGGTAGTCCCAGAACTCACCGGCTGGCATACGGGCATTATCGTGGATCCAATCGAGCAGGCTCGACTTCTGGCTGAAGCCACCTCGACGTACGAATTGATCGGCGGTGAGCGGGTCCAGCAACAACACCGGCGGGCCCTGTGGATCCATCCCACGCAGCAGGTTGCGTACGTGCTCGCGCCAATACTGCTCGCGCAGACCCAACGTGAACGCGGTTGCCCGACAACCGGTGAACACGCTGACGGCGCTTGTTTTCGAGTCGAATCCTTGCTGAACGTGTAGTGGCTCCCAAGGGCTGCGCTCCTCGTTCTCGGCAAAGGTCACGCCCATGTAGCCATAGGCGTTGCCCTGTGAGCCCATGTAGGAATGACCGGGCACCGAGCCACCCTGAAGGTTCTGCGAGAGCAGACCGTAGGCACGTCCGATGGTCGCATTTGCATGGTTGTACGGGCCCATCGCGCCGATGCCTGAGTTCATCCGCAGCTCGTTGCGAACCGGGCCGTTGACGACCACCATGCTGGCCATGGAGCTCGATGAGCTGCCGCGTGCGCTGACGCCGCTGGCGGCGAGCGCGAGGATGACCGGGAAATACTCGGGCCGCGCGCCAGCCATGACCGCATTGACGGCCACTTTCTCGACCGTGTAACCCCAGTACTCGCGGAAGTGGGTGGAATGCATTTGACCCACCAGCTCGTCGGGCTTACGACTGGTTCCCGCAAGCATCGCGGCCACCCGTTGCTCGGTCGGCAGCACGATCGGCAACATGTCGGTCCAATGCTGCTCGAGGAAATATTGCTGCAACTGGTCCTCGTCGCCGGGCGGAACGGTTCGGGGTGTGACGCGCTCAAAGGTATGGGCTGACACGTCTTCGTTCGCAGTCCCGGTCAGTCCCTCGATGAGCTCTTGCATCACAGGGCGTCGAGTGACCTGATCCGGTCCATCGACATAAGCACGCAGCTCGGCGGCAGTCTTGCCCATCACCGGCTGTGGCACGAACACCTGCCGCAGGTTGGGCATCCCGTTGACCTTCGCGACGGAGCGGGCCACGGTGACGAAGGGCAGGGTGTGGAACGCGACGGTCGGTACCCCGTAATCGCGCTCCAAGGTCATGGCGTGACCAGCGACCGCTGGAGCACACGTGCTTCAGTGGCCTACCCCCAAGATGGCGGCATTACCCTCGGTGCGGATCTCGCGCCAGGTGTCCGGATCGTCACGCAGGTACACGCTGGTGAG
>JAGRHX010000667.1 GCA_020444775.1 Gammaproteobacteria bacterium | reverse complement strand
GTTCTCGGGCTTCATGTCGCGATGCACGATGCCAACCGCGTGGATCGCCTCCAGACCGAGCAGGATCTGACGCAGATAGTCGACCGCGATCGGTTCAGGTAGGGGCCCGTCGAGCAGACAGCGCAGGTCGCCACCGGGCAGGTACTCCATGGCGATGAAGCCACCGTCGTCGGTGAAGGCCTGCTCGTAGATCTTCACCACATGCCGACTGTCGATATCGACGACCAGCTCAGCCTCCTGCAGGAAACGCTCCAGCAGCTCCGCCTCGTTCAGCAGCTCGGGGGTCACCACCTTGAGCACGATCTCCTGCCCGTCGCTCTCACGCTCCGCGCGAAAGACCCGAGCCGTCGCGCCCTTACCCAGCTCCTCGGCGATGCGATACCCCCGCACCGAGACCTCCTGCGGTGGCTCCTCGATGTCCGCGAGCGGCTCATCCAGCACCAGGGTTTCTTCCTCGGCAGGACTGCTCGAGGCGGCACGCGTCGAGGCGGACCGGGTTCGCGATGCGTGACTTCTGTTCCCGGCCCGGGTCGCGCCGGTCGCAAGCCCCTGGCGACCCGAGCGCTGCACGGTCGTGGACCGCTCCGATCCCTGCCCGAGCGCATCGCAGATGACCTGGGCGAGGCGCTCCGGTTTCATGTCCGCCTTGACCAGATAGTCGGCGGCTCCGACCTTTATGGCGCGCGCCGCGAGATAGGGATCACGGGATGCAGTCAGGACGATGACCGGCGGGAATCCGGGTGTCTCACAAGCGTTACACAGCCAGTCGACACCACTGCCCGATGCGCCGAGCTCCGCATCGAGCAGGATGAGGTCATATTCCTCGAAACCATGCCCGGCGTCCGGCAAGCCGATGGCGTTGGGATCGAAACGCGTGACCCGACACTCTGGAAGGGCCTTGCGCAGCAGGTACTCGGCAAGACCGAGAAAATCAGGCGAATCGTCTATGACAACGAGCTTCATGGGGCGCAGTTCAAGGCTCCGGAGTCGACACATCCCTGCAGACGCGCCTCGACCCGTTCGAGGGCGGGCAGATGCAACCACTGCCCGGCGAGCTCGACACTGAAATGTGACAGGCTACGGGACGGGTCCTCACTCTTGCGCACGACCGCCGTGGCGATGAGCGTGTTCAATCCAGGCTCGGTACGACGCGACAACAACACCGGTGCCTCCAGCAATGGCACGGCATAGTGTGGATACGCGCCAC
Source organism: Gammaproteobacteria bacterium (assembly GCA_020444775.1). The sequence goes on along the minus strand of JAGRHX010000667.1, from coordinate 9,559 downwards.
CCTCGCCCAGCGTGACGATCACCGCGTACCAGGGCGCCGGACCGGGTTGCTCAGCAGTCTCGCCGGACCTTGACTCATGCAGCCAGTCTCCCAGGGGCACCACCGGCAGCGACGCGCCGTTCCAATCCAGCCTCGTGACCGCCGCATCATCCCCGGGTGCGGCCGAAAGCTTGCCCGAGGGCGCGCTCACCACCTCGGCCAGCAGGGCCGCAGGCAACAGCACGCAGGCTCCGGACAGTTTCAGCAGCACACAAGGTGGTGCTGGCCGCACGCTCATCGAGACTCCTCCAACAATCGTGTCATCGTCCCCAACAGCCCGACCTCGTCGAAGGGCTTGCCCAGGAATGCGTCGATACCCAGGCGCGCTGCCTGCTGCCGGTGCTTCTCCCCGGAACGGGAACTGATCATCACGATGGGCAGGCGCGTGAGCTTCGGATCACGCCGGACCGCCTCGGCGAACTGGAAACCATCCATTCTCGGCATCTCGATGTCGAGCAGAACGATGTCCGGCAGCTCGTGGTCCAGTCGGTCCAACGCGTCGCGCCCGTCCCGCGCGGTCACCACCCTATAGCCGTTCTGGGTCAGCAGACGCTCGGTCACCTTGCGGATGGTGACCGAGTCATCGACCACCAGCGCCAGCGCGGGCTGCACACGACTGACGTTTCGCCTCGCCGCATCCATGTCATCGACCGATTCCGGCGCTTCCTGCAGTCGCAGGTTCGAGACCTCGCGCACGTGCCGACGCAGTAGTTCCTCCAGGTCCAGCACCAGGGCCCATGGACACGCCTGTGCTGCCCCGGCCTCGCCACGCAGCTCGTGACGAGCGCTGGCATCGGGCTCGACGTCCAGCACGGCACCCGCGACCACTCCCAGATCGAGACCGATGGGACCGGCCAGGCTCACCAGACGGGCATATCGATTCGGCAATAGCCGATCGACGCCAATCGCCCAGGTCCGGCCTTCGTGCTCGATGAGCAGGACATATGCACCGGTTGCGGGAGATCGGCAGGTCGTCGCACCGTGCGCGTCGACCCGCGGTTGCACCAGGTTGACCAGGTCGAGCCATGGTCGGGATTGGTGGTCGACGACTATCCCATCCTCAGCGGACTCCAGATCCGCGACACGTCGCACTGCCCGGACCTGGGTCATCAACACACCGAATACGCGCTCGCCGGCGGCAACGAACAACACGGGCGCATCGAAGCCCCGCGCCGGCAGCTCCAGACAGGCCTCCAAGCCCCCCACATCCGGCGCCTGCAGCAGCAGCCGGCCACCCTCGTTCGCCACCTCCGAGGTCAGACGACGCCAGGCGGATTCGAGCACCGCGTGCCGCTGCTCGCCAGCATCCTCGGGTAGCTCACCCCGTCCCCCATGGACTGGCCCGGACAGCTGCCGCAGCAACCGCAGATTGGCCGCGGAGTCCGCGAGCAGCGGAGCCTGCAAACGCAGCCGAACACGTGTCGGCAGTGCTTGCACGTGGACCTGCACAGTGAGCCCCGCGGCTTGCTCCGGAACCACGGCCTGCGCCGTCGCCAACAGCACCTCCCCACAGGCGCGCAGCCGTTCGAGCAGACGCGTTGCCAGCGCGCGGTCGACCTCCAGCTTCTCGGACGACTCGTGCCGGACGCTGAAGCATGGTGCCACGCCGTCGCGGCGCGCCGCGTCGAGCTGTTGTGACAACATTGCCAGCAGATCGACCTGCCGCAGACCGTGCAGCCGTCGTCGCAATCGCCGCAGATCGAATGTTCGTCGCGCCATCGGTGTCAGCAGATCGTCGCAGGCAAGCGCCAGCTGACTGCGCAGGGCCTCCAGATCCCGGCTGCACTCGTTCAGGTCCCGGCACAGCTCGTTCAGCTTCGAATAGCGATCCAGCTCCAGCGCGTCGAAATCGACGTCCCGTCTCAGCCCACCCGAATCTATGCTGCGGTCGGCGTGCGCTTCCATCTGTCTGGCAGCGTTGCCCAGCCGCGACATGCCGCGCTTCATCTCGCTCGCAATCGCGCCGATATGCGACAGCCGCGCGCCCAGCACGGCGTCAGCGCCGGCCAGACGTTCCAAGCGATCGGCAACCGGCTCGAGCAGCCGCTGGTAACGCTCTGTCGCGGATTGCATCGTGTCCTCAGGCACCCAACTCATCCATTCGCTCGATGAATCTACCAACCTCGATCATTGGCTCGCGTGCCAGATAGCCGGCCCGCAGGCTCGGCAGGGCACCACCGATCTCTCTGACCTGCTCGATGATCTCCAGGCTCATGTCCAGACTGCCGTCGATGACGCGATTCAGGACACGCTCCACGCACCAGGCCAGCTCGCCAATCTGATTCGCGCCTACCACCCGACCACTGCCCTTGAGGGTATGGAAGCAGCGGCGGATCTCGCGTAGCCGTTCATCGTCGTCGCTGTGCTCTGGCCAATCCGGAACCATGGAATCCAGGGTTTCGATGACTTCCTGCATCTCGTCGCCGAAGATCGCCATCAGCTCGTCGTCGACGAACTCCGGAATGGCGCAGGCCGTGGGCTCGGCGGCATCCGAGCGGCCGTCAGGCGACTCCATGTAGGCAGGGGAGAACGGCCCTACCTCCGCAGGCGCAGTCATCGCCGCTTGCGCGGCCGCCGCCACGGGGGCGTCGCGGCCGGGCCCGGCTGCAGTCGCCGGGCGGATCTGCTCGGGCCGACCTCGCGGCATGGATCCGACCAGCTCGGCCAGCGTCCGGTCGTCGCCGCCCTGGCCGGACATGCGCGCGAGGGCCGCGTCGATCTGAACGATGACCGCCGCGAACTCCTCGAGTCGCGCCAGCGGCAGCGGCCGTCCAGCGTCGATCACCGTGTCCTGGATGAACCGCGTCCAACCGCCCAGCAGCGTCGCCATACGTTTCGAGCCCAGCATCCGCGCAGCGCCGGCGCCGAGGCTACCGTGGCGCATGAAGCTACCGAGCAGCTCGGTGGCGGTGGTGTCGAGGGCATACGCGCTCAAGCCTTCCTTGAGCGCGAAAAGCTCGACGTTGAGCTCACCCACGACGCTTTGCACCAGGTGCTGGTGACGCAGCTCGGCAATGCTCTCCGCCGATCCGGTGCCCACCTCGCCACTGCTGGCCAGCGTCAGCACCACCGCCTCGGCGTCGATCAACGCCTGCGCCATCGCGACCAGGCTCTCCTCGCCGTCAGCCGCCGCGGTCGCTGCCGTGACCCGCTGCGCATGCGCTCTCAAGCTGGCGCGCAGCGGGTCCAGTCCGAGCAGCCCCATGGTGTCGGAGAGCTGCAGCACGCGGCGTGAGGCCTCATCACGCAGGCCCGGCTCGTGGACCCGACCCTGCATGTCGTAGAACCATTTCTTGAGATCCTCAATCTGCTCCATCAGCGGCGCAGCCACCGCGCTCAGCGCCGCCGACTTGCGTGAGGTACCCAGGGTGTCACTGCGCGTCTGCGAGTCGGGTGTTGCGAGATCGAAGGCCGCGCGGATCTCACCACAGCGGCGGCCCGTGGAGCGTGCTCTGGACACGTAGTAGAGCAGGTGACGCAGCAGATCGGCTGGTGGCCGGCGGTCCAGCAGCGGCGGCCCGACCCGCACCAGCTCGCGAAGGTCCATATCCAGCTGCACCATGAGCTTGCGTACCGCGGCGGTCAGCTCCAGACCGTCACATTGCAACGCTTCGAGCACGCCCCTGCTGCACCACCACAGCCGCCCACGCGCCCGTCCGGCACTGAGCTCCTCCATCTTCTCTGCCACCGCATCCAGCCGAGCCAACCCGGTCTGGTCTCCACGTAGCAGCTTGAGCATGGCCTGCTGGTAGTAAGCGCGTATCCGACGCAGTCCCTTGCCAGCGTCTCCGGCGATACGTTTGCGTCGCCTCGAGTCCAGCTCCAATGCCACCCACAATGCCGGTCGGAACAGGACGCTCTCGTCGAGCAGGGATTCGTTTCGCGCGCTGCGCAGGTCATTGACCGCCTGCAGGGTCGCGTTGGGGTCGACCTTGGCGCCGGCTCTGAGCACATCCAGCTGATGGAGCAGATCGGTCATGGCCCGCATCAGGGCCCCGAGCGCATCCTCGTCGGCAACAACCTCGGCGCTGGCCAGAGCCGCGGCAAGTCGCTCCATCTCGTCGACCAGCAGCATCGTTCCGTGCGCATTCAGGATCTTCAATGCGCCACCGATCTGATGGATCAGGTCGACGCAGCTTGTCAGCGACTCCGGCTGATCCGGATCGCGTGCAAAGCCCTCGATGGCCAATCTCGAATCATTGACCCGGGCTCGAATCTCAGCGTCGATCCAGTGGATGGTATTCATACGCTACCAATCGAGAATACTGCTCGGCCCGCCACTCCCGGGCCCGACATGCTCAGGCCGGAGACTGACCTGCCGGGCGGACACGGGGCCGACGTTCGGTTCCGGCCAGCTGCGCGGCCTTCAGCACCACGGTGCCGGTATCGGTCTTTGGTCCTCCGACCTCGGCCATCTCGCTGTCCTCGCCGATCACGTAGGCATTGCTGGCGCTCACCAGATCGCTTGCGCTGCGACCGGTGTCTTCGAGCAGCGCGCACAAGGTCTTGCTGTATGCGCTGACCGAGGCACTCAGCTGCGTTGCCGGTGGAACGTGACGGACCAGTTCATCCAGCTGCCGGCTCTGCCGGCCCACACCTTGCTCCAGCTCACCCAGGCCTGCGCGCGCCTGCGCGGACAGCTCGTTGAGCTGAGTGAACAGCTCATTGCTGCGACGGATGTGCTCTGCGCCCGAGACCACCCCGGCAGTCGTCTGCTCGACGGCCGCCATCGCCTCGGCCGACTCGGTGTGCAGGCTGCGCACCAGTGCCTCCATCTCCCGCATACCCTCCCGGGCACGCGTCGCCAGCCGGCGGATCTCCTCGGCGATGATCGCAAAGCCCTCGCCGGCCTCACCTGCCATCGCGGATTGAATCGCGGCGTTGACAGCCAGAACATTGGTCTGGTCGGCAAGGTCGTCGATGACCCGCAGGGCGTCACCGATCTCCTGGGTACTCTCACCAAGTCGCTTGACACGCTTGCTTGCCCCCTGCACAGACAACCGTATCGACTCCATGCCCTCGGCGGCTCGGGCGGTGGCCTGACCACACTCTCCACTGAGCGACTCGTGCTGCGCGATGGCCCGCGTAGACGCCTGACCGGCCGCCGACACATCAGCAAGACCGCTGCGCATGCCGCGCAATCCCTGGGCAATCTCATCCAGATGTCGACTCGCGCCGGCGCTCGCGACACCCAGCGACTCGGCCGTCTCGCGGCCCCGCTCGACCGTGTCGATCAACTCCGTGCTGCCCGAGCGCACCTCCAATACCAGGCCGCGGAAGCTGGCCAGCACGACATTCACCGCGTCGGCCAGCGGGCCGCTGGCATCGCCGCGCACTTTCAAGCGCAGGTCCAGGCGACCCTTTGCGACGCTTGCCAGACGCTCCGCCAGATAGTCGACGAATGACTTGAGCGCATCGTCAGCCATGATCTGATTTCCTCGAGCATGGATTGTTCATCGTCTACTCCGGCTCATCAGCGCAGACGGATGGATGCTGCAGATAGCGCTGCAACAGGGCGTCCATATCCAGCAACGGCCAGGCGGTACCATCGCGATCCTGGACCTTGCGGCTACAGGCTCGCGGGTCATCGAGCGGCCCGCTGGCGGCGACATGGCGGACGATGCCGTGAACCCGCTCCACCGGCAGCGCGAGTTGCCCGCCGGGCAGCCTTATCACGGCCCAGTTGCAACCGTGCAGTGTCTCGGCGCCACTGACCGGGAGGCCGAACATCGCTGGCTGCACGGCACATACCAGACGCTCGTTCGCCGCCAACAAGCCCAGCATCCACGCCGGCGCCCACGGCACTTCCAGCAATGCACTGCTTCGCGTCAAGGCAACCAGGTCGATGGTGGCGATCAAGCAGTCGGTACCCGAGATCCGCACGCCGACGGCATCGAGCATCGGGTCCACCGGTCTTACGCTCACCCGCTGCGCGGTGCGTGCGCCTGCGAGCCGCTGATACTCGTTCAGCATCAGCACCAGCTCCTCACGAGCACTCATGCCCGGCACAGCGCCCGAGGTGACCACGTCGCTCACCTCAGCCCCGCTTGACGTGACGCGATATGGCCTCGACCAGCTGCTCGCGGGTGAAAGGCTTGGTCAGATACTCGTCGGCGCCCTCGCTACGACCACGTGCGCGGTCGAACAGGCCATCCTTGCTGCTGAGCAAGATCACCGGTATGTCCTTGAATTCCTCGTTGCTCTTGATAAGCGCACAGGTCTGATAGCCGTCCAGGCGCGGCATCATGATGTCGCAGAGCACGATGTCCGGACAATGGTCCACCACCTTCGACAGTGCCTCGAAACCATCGCTCGCCGTCACAACCTCGCAGCCGACCTTGGTCAGCAGGGTCTCCGCGGTATGGCGAATGGTGCGGCTGTCGTCCACCACGATCACCTTCGTTCCGATCAGGGAATCGGTTCCACTACCGCTCATGTCTTGACCTCGTTGACCATCGTTGGGTGGTCGTCGTGTTGCTGTTCTGACCGCCCCGTCACCCACGGACGGACACGGCACGTCTGGCGATGCATTCTGCCCGGGTACGCCGGGCTATATCCTCCAGGCTCAGGACCTGGGAGGCCGCGCCAAGGCTCTGGGCGACCTTTGGCATTCCGAAAACGACGCTCGAGCCCTCATCCTGGGCAATCGTGACGCCGCCCGCGCGGCGTATCCTGAGCAGTCCGTTCGCACCATCGTCACCCATACCGGTGAGCAACATGGCAATCACCGAGGAGCACTGCACCGAATCGGCGACGGACTCGAACATGAAATCTATGCAGGGCCGGTGTCTGGCACCGTCTGGACCCGGGCTGACACGCAGTCGATCCGCCTCGCAGCGCAGATGTGCATTGTCCGGCGCAAGATAGACGTGACCCGACACCAACCTTTCGCCATCCTCGGCGATCGATACGCGCAGGTTGCTGGCCTCGTCGTTCAACCAGCGTGACATCCCGGCCATGAACCCCTCGGTCATGTGCTGACAGATCAGCATCGGCACCTCGAGCACACCGTCGACGGCAGCGACGATCCGGCGTATGGCGGGTGGTCCCCCGGTGGAAGCACCGATGCAGATCATCGACAGCTCGCCACCGGGTTCACCGAGCGTGGTCGAGCGTGCGGCCGTCGAGCCGGCATCATCACCGCCGGCGTCGTGCGCGGCTGGCGCCGCGCGCCCATGACGTCGTACCACCGGCACGCGCGAGTAGGCCTGGATCTTGCGCAGGAAGCGTGCGCCTTTGGCGGTACCGGCCAGCTCGTCACTGGCTGGCTTACGCAGCACGTCCAGCGCCCCCACCTCCAGCGCCCGGAAGTTGATATCCGCGTCTCGCCCCACGAGCTCGGAGACCAGCACGATGGGTAGAGGTGACTCGCGCATGAGGATTGCGGTGGCGCTCAGCCCATCCACACCGGGCATGAGCACGTCCATCAGCAACACGTCGGGTGACAGGTTCTTGACCTCGCGCACCGCGTCCTGACCGTCCTTGACGGAGGCGACCAGCTCCATCTCCTCACTGGATTCGACGAGGTCACCCAGCACCTTGCGGCTGATCGCGGAATCATCGGCCACGACCACCCGGACCCTTGACCGGGCGCTCATGTCAACCTCGCCACGACTTCGAGCAGCTGCTTCTGGTCGAAGCGGCCCTTAACGATGTACTCGTCTGCACCGACCCGGGCGCCCGCCGCGATGTCCTCCTCGCTGCCGAGGCTGGTGACGAGCACCAGCGGGATATCCTTGAGCCGGTCGTTGCCACGAATGCGCCCGGCGAGCTCCAGCCCGGTGCATCGCGGCATCTCGACATCGGACACCACCAGGTCGAAGGCGTTGTCCTGGAGGAACTTCCAGCCCTCCTCGCCATCACGGGCGGTAACCACCTCGTAACCAGCGCTCTGCAGGATGTTCCGCTCCAGGGTCCGACTGGTCACCGAGTCGTCCACCACCAGCACCTTCGGCACCTTGCGTTCGACCTGACGGTCCTTGAGTCGCAATGGCACCACCTGACCACGAGCCTGCGCCATGTAGGCCACGTCCAGGACCAGTGCCAAAGTGCCATCGGGGAGGATCACCGCGCCCTGCACACCGTCGATGTGCTCGAGATTCCAGGGTAGACGTTGCGTCACGTACTGCGCTTCGCCGAGGATCTCGCTCACCGCCAGCCCGACCCTCGAACGTCCAGACGACACCACGGCCACCAGCAGCTCGGAACCGCTGGATTCCTCCATGCCGAGCATCGCGCTCAGCGAGCGCAGCACGACCGAGTGCGACTCGCCGATGTCGACCAGCTGCTCACCGCCAGCGCGTCGCAAAGATGCGCGGTCGGTGCGAACGATACGTTCGACCTCGTTGACGCCGATGACCGCGGTCGCCTCACCGATGCGCACCAGCAGGCCGCGATTGGAGACCAGGCTCAAAGGCACCACCAGACGGAAGCTTGCGCCACCCAGCGCCGAGGTCGCTTCGATGGTCACCTCGCCGCCGACTTCCTGGGCCTGCCTGCGCACCACGTCCATGCCCACGCCACGACCGCTCAGCTCGCTTACCGCCGTGGCGGTGGAGAACCCCGGTGCGAACAAGAACTCCAGCACCTCCTCGCGCGGCATCTGTGACAGCTCGGCTGCGGTGACCATGCCGCGCTCCTGGGCCTTGCGACCGATGATCCCGGCATCCAGGCCACGCCCATCATCACTCACCGTCAGCTCTACCTGCGCACCACGCATCCGGGCCTCGATCAGGACCCGCCCCTTGGCCGGCTTGCCCAGTCGCTGCCGTTCCGTCGGTGACTCGACGCCGTGCGCCACCGCGTTGCGTAACACATGCATGATCGGATCGCGCAACGCGTCCAGAACGTGCTTGTCCAGCTCGATGCTACCGACGTCCACGTCCAGGACCACCGACTTCTCACATTCCTGGGCCGCTTCGCGGGTGATACGCCGCCACTGCGCGACGACGCCGGCCAACGGCACCATGCGCACCTGCTTCATGGCCGACTCGATCTCTTCGGTGAGATAGCCGAATCCGCGCAGCTCCTTCTGATCGGCAAGGATCAGGTCGTCCAGCTGCTTGGCGAGCCGACTCAGGGTTGCCTGCTCTTCCAGGGGCAGCTGACGCTGGGCGGAGCGAAATGCTTCGGCAAAGGCCGAGTAGCGCTCGTTGCGGGCACGCTGCCGGGCGTGGGTGATCAGCAGTTCCCCGGTATACCCCATCAAGCGGTCCAGCCGCTCGGTTTCGACCCGCACCGAGCCACCCTGTACCCGCCGCCCGGGCACCTGCGCCATGGCCTCGTCATCCTGGCTCTCGGTCCGCTCGGCCAGCGTCGGGTCCACCGACTCCGAGTCCAGCTGTTCCGGCTCGTTGGCGGCGGCTACCGGATCGGATACCGCCCGCTGGTCCTCGCCCCGGGCCACCGCCGGCATGGGGAGCGGTTCGGATGGCATCTCGAAGCCCGGTTCCGCAACCGGCTCGTCACGGTCCGCGCCGGCCGCGTGCACTGCTTCGCCCGGGCCCGAATCCGAGGTCGT
>JAGRHX010000666.1 GCA_020444775.1 Gammaproteobacteria bacterium | reverse complement strand
CCACCCGACACCGCCCGCAAAGCCGGCGGCGGTGTGGACGAATCACGATCAAGCCCTATGATCGTCGCAGCGCACCATCAACCGCAGGAACCCATCCGATGAGCACGGCCAACCGTCCCACCAGCATCGAACAGATGCGCGCCACCCGCGCGCGCTTCGACAACAGCGAAGGTCGCAGGCTGGGGCTGGCCTATCGTCCATCTGCCGACGACGTCTTCATCGCCACCTTTCCAAAGTGCGGCACCACCTGGACACAGCAGATCCTGCACGCGCTGCGCACCCGTGGCTCGATGGATTTCGACGAGATCACCGCGGTGGTGCCGTGGCTGGAGATGGCGCACGCCCTGGGCATGGATCCGAACGCGCCACAGGTAGCGCAGCCAAAGGTCTTCAAGACCCATCTGAGCTACGAGGAGGTGCCCAAGGGCGGTCGCTACGTGCACGTGATGCGCGATCCGCTCGATGTGCTGGTCTCGCACTATCACTTCCACGAGGGCTGGTTCTTCGAGCCGGGCAGCATCGATCTGGCGACTCATGCCCGTGAGACCTTCCTCGCCCGTCCGATGGGCTACTGGGAGTTCCTGCTCTCCTGGTGGCCGCACCGGCACGACACCGAGGTGTTGTTCCTGGCCTACGAGGACATGCTCGCCGACCCGCGTGGCAGTGTGCGTCGTCTGGCCGAGCACATCGGCTGCGCGCTCGACCCAGCACTCGTGGACATCGTCGTCGAGCGATCCTCGCTGTCGTTCATGAAGCGTCACGCGGCACAGTTCGACGACCACCTGATACGGCAGGTGATCGACGCAGCCTGTGGGCTGCCCGAAGGCAGCGATTCCTCCAAGGTACGCAGCGGCACCGCCGGGGAGGGCAAGTCGCGTGTGCCGGCGGAGATCGTCGAGCTGCTCGAGCAGCGTTGGCGGGCGAGCATCGGGGCAAAGCTTGGTTTCCAGGACTACGCGGCATTGCGCGAGGCGCTGGCCGCGGGACGTTGAAGCTCGGCCGTGCTTGACCCAGGTCATCACCACGGCACACCGACGGCGCATAGTTCACATTCGATGCCGCCGGGACACCATGCTGCGTGATCAACGCAAGTGCACTCGACCCGGCACGCGGTTGGAGAGCACGATGAAACGCCGATCCCTGCTCAACGCCTGCACGCTGGCGCTCGCGTCGTTGTCGAGCGCGTGCGTGTACGTGCCCGCCGATTCCGGCCCCGGGCCCTACCGGCCCGACTACTACGACTACTACTTCTACCCGGACGTCGGCGTCTACTTCCATCTGTACAGCGGTTACTACTACTACCGCGACGGGCACAGCTGGCTGCGGGCGCGCGTGCTGCCACCAGGTATCCATCTGGATCACCGGGTGCGCAGACTGCTCGTCATTCACGACGACCCACCCTACCGGCGTCACGAGACCTACCGGCGTGAATACCGTCCTGACCCGCGCTTCCGGCCCGAGCCACGCCATGACGGACCCGAGCGAGCACATAACCGGCGGACCCACGACGACTACAGGCGCCGACGCTGAGAGCTCGTGAAATCTTCAGATCGGTGAGATCGGACGGTGCCGGGGTGGCGCCCGGTCCGGCTTGCGTGGCCGGCAGCGTGACAGCGTGCGGATCAAGAGCTCTCGGGTCTGGCGGGGATCGATGATGTCGTCCACGCCGAAGTCGGCGGCCGCGTTCAGCGCGCCGGTCTGGGTGCGGATCCGTTCGATCAGCGCCGCCCGCGCGCCTTGCGGATCGTCGCTGCCGGCGAACTCACGCCTATAGGCGACGTCCACCGCGCCTTCTATGGACATCGCGCACAGCTCGGCGGTCGGCCAGGCGTAGCACGCGTCGGCCTCGAAGCTGCGCCCGCCGCACATCGCGTAGTAACCGGCGCCATAGCCCTTGCGCAGGACCACCGAGATACGCGGCACGCTGGCCTGACCGAGCTCGAAGAACAGCCGACCGCTACGTCGTCCGAGCAGGCTGCGCTCGGCGCTCGGGCCGATCGCGAAGCCGGGCACGTCGATGAGAAACACAAGCGGCACGCCGAAGGCATCAAACAGGGCGATGAAGTGCGCGGCTTTCTCACAGGCTCGCGCATCCAGCATGCCGGCAAGCCGCAACGGTTGGTTGGCCACCACACCGATGCTACGACCGTCCAGACGACAGAACCCGGTGACGATGTTGCGGGCGAAATCGGGCTTCAGCTCGAACAC
>JAGRHX010000665.1 GCA_020444775.1 Gammaproteobacteria bacterium | reverse complement strand
TCGCCGACCGACAGGCCGCCGATGGCGAAGCCGTCGAAGCCGACATCGGCGAGGCCGGCCAGGGATTCGTCCCGCAGGTCCTCGTACATGCCGCCCTGGACGATGCCGAACAGGGCATTGGTGTTGCCGAGGCGGTCGAATTCGTCCCGCGAGCGCCGGGCCCAGCGCAGAGACAGGCGCATCGACTCGGCCGCCGCGTCGTGGCTGGCGGGATAGGGCGTACACTCGTCGAAGATCATGACCACGTCCGCGTTGAGGCGGGTCTGTATCGCCATCGACAGTTCGGGCGTCAGGAACAGCCGGGCGCCGTCGATTGGCGAGGCAAAGTGCACGCCTTCTTCGGAAATCTTGCGCAGGGCGCCCAGCGAGAAGACCTGGAAGCCGCCCGAATCGGTCAGGATCGGCTTCGGCCACTGCATGAACCCGTGCAGCCCGCCGTGGGCATCGATGACCTCCATGCCCGGACGGAGCCAGAGATGGAAGGTGTTGCCGAGGCAGATCTGGGCGCCGATCTCGTCGAGCGCAGTCGGCGTCATCGCCTTGACCGTGCCGTAGGTGCCGACCGGCATGAACACCGGCGTCTCGACGACGCCGTGGGTCAGGGTCAGGCGGCCCCGGCGGGCAGCGCCATCGTGGCTGAGAAGTTCGAATTTCATGGCTGGCGGGTGAGGAACATGGCGTCGCCATAGCTGAAGAAGCGATAGCGCTGTGCGACCGCATGGGCGTAGGCGCGACGGATGGGCGCCTGGCCGGCGAAGGCCGAAACCAGCATCAGCAGGGTTGAGCGCGGCAGGTGGAAATTGGTGACGAGCGCATCGACGACGCGGAAGCGGTAGCCGGGCGTGATGAAAATGTCCGTTTCACCGCTGCCGGCTTCCAGCTGACCGGCCTGGGCCGCTGCCTCGAGGGCGCGCAGGCTGGTCGTGCCGACCGCGACGACACGGCCGCCTCGCTCGCGGGTCCTGTCGATGGCGGCGACCGTTTCTGCGGGAAGCACAAAGCGTTCGCTGTGCATCCGGTGTTCCGACAGATCGTGGCAGCGAACCGGCTGGAATGTGCCCGCGCCCACATGCAGCGTCAGGTAAGCCGTGCCGACGCCACGCTCCCCCAGGCGCGCCAGCATCGGCGCGTCAAAATGCAGGCCCGCGGTCGGCGCGGCCACCGAGCCGAGGTGGCGCGCATAAACCGTCTGGTAGCGGGTCTCGTCACTGTCTGCGGCGTCCCGGTCGATATAGGGTGGCAGGGGCAGTTTGCCGTGGGCCTCGAGCAATGCGAGCAGCGGCGCCTCGCTTGGAAAGCGAAGATGAAAGAACTCGCCCGCCCGGCCAACGACCGTGACGTCGAACGCGTCGGCCAGCCGCAGGGCCGTGCCCGGCTTTGGCGACTTGCTCGCGCGCACCTGGGCGAGTGCCTCGTGTTCGCCGACCGGTCGTTCGATCAGCACCTCGACGCGTCCGCCGCTGGCCTTGACGCCATGCAGCCGGGCATGGAGGACTCGCGTGTCGTTGAAGACCAGCAGGTCGCCAGCGCGCAGCAGGCCGGGCAGGTCCTGGAAGTGGCCGTCGATCGGCTGTCCGCCCTCGAGCGTCATCAGGCGGCCTGCCGCCCGGTCGGGCAGCGGCGCCTGGGCAATCAGTTCGTCCGGCAGGGTATAGTCGAAGTCGTCCAGCGTCAGGGGCATTCGCGCTTGCAGGGGGTTTCCCCGATGGGTGATAATCCTCCGCCTTCCCGGCCGGGGTGGCGAAATCGGTAGACGCGCAACACTTAAAATGTTGTGACCGCAAGGTCATATGGGTTCAAGTCCCATTCCCGGCACAAACGAATACTTGGAGTTTAGATGTCCGTTGGGACTCGACCCCATAGAACCCTGCTACCCTGTTAACACCACCAGCGGTGGGTTAATAGTTAAGGGTTCATCATGTATGAATATTATTTAGGGATTGATCTCCATAAGCGTTCCAGCACATGGGTGCTCGTGGATAAAGATCGAACGTTTATCCATAAGCAGGTAGTGCCGGTAACCACCAAGGAGGTGGTGGTTGGTATCCAGTCACTTCCGGTACCGATCGCTAAGGTCAAAGCCACGCTCGAACCAGTCTGTGGTTGGCGATGGGTGCAGCAGTGTCTCATTGAGCATGGTATCGATACGGTCTTGGCTAATCCCACTAAGGTCAGGTTGATCGCGGCCTCCAAACACAAAACAGACACCAACGATGCCCGGATGTTAGCTGAGTTATTATGTGCCGGTTATCTGCCAGAAGCCTATCGATCACCAGAAGACATTGAGTCACTGCGTCATCTGGTCCGGGAACGGCACTACCTGGTAGCCGTACGTACGGGCTTCAAGAACCGGCTGAAAGGGGTGGTCACCGCTCGAGGAGTGAACGACATTCTGGAGGATTGTCTCACCAAGAGAGGCAGACAGTACATTGAGCAACACAACCTCTCTGAACTACGTGATCTCTCCGAGTTGATCACCGAGTTAAACACGTATATCAGTCGTCTGGACAGACAACTGACCACAGAGTTAAAAGCTAATTCGTTAGCTAAGCTGCTCTTGACCGTACCGACTGTTGGGCCGGTGTCAGTGGCTACCTTGGTGGCTGAGATCGGTGACTTTGACCGGTTTTCCAGCGCCAAGAAGCTGGCTAATTACGCCGGACTGGTACCCGGACAACGCTCCAGTGGTGAGCGGCTGCGCTATGGTCGGATCACTAAAGTGGGATCTAAGTACCTGAGACACACGATGGTGGAATGCGCCATGCGTCTGCGTGTCCACCATGATCCAGCCCTGCATACCTGGTACGAACGGGTGAAAGCCGTCTCTTCTCCCATGAAGGCCCGGGTAGCTCTAGCCCGCAAGCTGCTGACCATCATGTGGTACATGGCCAAACACCATACTCCATACACACCACGAAACCATGAGACTGGGTGAACTCGTCCGCTTTTCTGGTGCTTAGGACACCGTGGATTCGACTGAGACACTCGCTACGCGTTTGACGCCCTGTTCGTTAAGAACGGATAGCCGAATGGGTATACGACTTTGCTACTTAAGAGCAAGCGTGTTTCATGATTTCGTGCTGTGTGCGGGGTATCCGCTCCACGCCCTCATCTTAGCAAAGATACCAGACCTACTATCGTTGAGAGGTTATGCACAGGGTTCTATAGCCGAAAAGGTTGACTAGTATTTCTGGAGTTTACGAACAGAAATACTGACTTTCCAACGAGCGAGCTAAATAGTAATGTTAACATTACTATTTACGAACGAGTGCAGAAAGAAAGCTCTGCTTACAAGGTGTACAGCTCCGGTACGGAGGACCCTTGAGCTGAATCAACAAAAAACCGAGCATTGCTGCTCGGCTCTTTGTTTTGAAAACTTGAAGTTGGCGATGACCTACTC
>JAGRHX010000664.1 GCA_020444775.1 Gammaproteobacteria bacterium | reverse complement strand
GCCGCCGGGCATGGAGGAGATGACCCAGCAGCTGCAGAACATGTTCCAGAATCTGTCCGGGCCACGGACCCGTACGCGCAAGCTGCGCATTGCCGAGGCTTCCAAGCTGCTGGTCGAGGAGGAGGCCGCGCGTCTTATCAACGACGAGGAGCTGAAGCTGCGAGCGCTCGAGGACGCGCAAGAGAACGGCATCGTCTTCATCGACGAGATCGACAAGGTGGCCAAGCGCTCGGAGGTCTCGGGTACCGACGTGTCACGTGAGGGTGTGCAGCGCGACCTGTTGCCGTTGGTCGAGGGCAGCACGGTCAGCACCAAGTATGGCTCGGTCAAGACCGACCACATCCTGTTCATCGCCTCCGGCGCCTTCCATCTGGCAAAGCCCTCGGATCTGATTCCCGAGCTGCAGGGGCGTCTGCCGATCCGCGTCGAGCTCTCGCCGTTGGGCGTCGAGGACTTCGTACGCATTCTGACCGAGCCCAAGGCATCCCTCACCGAGCAGTACCGGGCACTGCTGGCCACGGAGGGGGTGACCTTGAGCTTCACCGAGGCCGCGATCGCGCGTGTCGCCGAGGTCGCGTGGCAGGTCAACGAGCGCACCGAGAACATCGGCGCGCGGCGTCTGCACACGGTCCTGGAGCGCCTGCTGGACAGGCTTTCCTTCGACGCCGCCGACATGGCCGGTAGCGAGGTCACCCTGGATGCCGGTGACGTGGACGACGCGCTCGCCGAGCTCGCCGACGACGAGGATCTGAGCAAGTTCATACTCTGAGCTGGCGGATCCGGACTCCACCGGCGCCAGAGCGGCTCAAGATGAGCGGGAGCGGTGCGGCGTGTTCAACACGGGAGCAGCCAGGTGCTGACGCCAAGACTGGTCGAGATCAACTACAGTCGTGCCGAACGCGTGCTTCGACTGTGCTTCGAGAATGACGAGCGCTATGAGCTGAGCGCGGAGTTCCTGCGTGTGCATTCGCCGTCGGCGGAGGTTCGTGGTCACGGTCCGGGACAGGAGGTGCTGCAGGTCGGCAAGGCACAGGTGGCGATCACCGGCATCGAGCCGGTGGGGAACTACGCGGTGCGGCTACGCTTCGATGACGGGCATGATTCCGGTATCTATGCTTTCGACGCGCTGTATCGTCTGGCCTGCGCACGTGACGAGCTGTGGAACGACTACCTGGCCGCCTTGCAGCGTGCCGGCGCGACACGCCAGCCGTCCTGAATGCCGCCAGGACCGATCGCGGCAACACCGCCACTGGAATCGGTATTGGCGGCCATCGGACCTTGCGTCCGCGAGCGTCGTGAGCCACCCTGCGACCCCGTCGGGTGGCGCCACATCCGCATAGGAGCCTGTGTTGAATCACCCTGACGACGATGATGATGGTGGTCGCGGCGCGCGCGGTGACGCCGATCGCTTGACCGACTTCGGCTACCAGCGCGTGCCGGTCACCGAGAAGTCGGCTCGGGTGCGTGAGGTGTTCGACTCGGTAGCGCCCCGCTATGATCTGATGAACGATCTGATGTCCGCGGGCCTGCATCGGCTCTGGAAGCGCTTTGCCGTGGAGCTGAGCGGTGTTCGTTCGGGGCAACGGGTGTTGGACCTGGCCGGTGGCACCGGCGATCTCGGCATCTTGCTTGCACGACGTGTGGGCCCCGAGGGCGAGGTGGTGTTATCGGACATCAACGCGGCGATGCTCGACCACGGGCGGGATCGTCTGATCGATCGTGGTCTGGTCCGTTGCGTGCGCTATCTGCAGGCCGATGCCGAGCAGATTCCCGTGGCCGATGGCAGCTTTGACTGCGTGACCATCGGCTTCGGTCTGCGCAACGTCACCGACAAGCAGCGCGCCCTGAATGAAATTCGCCGCGTGTTGCGGCCGGGTGGGCGGGCCTTGGTGCTGGAGTTTTCCGAAGTGAAGCCGGACTGGTTCAAGCCGGTGTACGACTTTCACAGCTTTCAAATCTTGCCGCGCCTGGGGCGGCTGTTCGCTGGCGACAGCGACAGCTATCAGTATCTGGCCGAATCGATCCGCAAACATCCGCCGCAGGACGAGCTGAAGTCGATGATGGAAACGGCCGGCCTCAGCCGCTGCAGCTATCGCAATCTCAGCGCCGGCATCGTGGCGATTCATTCTGGCTACGCGGTCTGATTGCTTCACCTCGTGAAGACGACCGTGAAAGCGTCCCTGAT
>JAGRHX010000663.1 GCA_020444775.1 Gammaproteobacteria bacterium | reverse complement strand
GCCCGCGACGCCGCCGAGGCCCTCGGCGAGGAGCTGCGCAGCCGGCTGGGTCCGCTGCGGATGCAGGCTCAGCAGACCGCGGACGACATTCCGACGCTTTGGGTGTCGGCCGACGATGCCCCTTTGGTGCTGCGTTATCTCAAGCAAGAGGCGGCGCCGGCCTACCCGCTGCTATTCGATCTGACGGCCATCGACGAGTGTGAACGTGAACATCGACACGCTCAGCCGCCAGCGGATCTCACTGTTGTATACCACCTGCTCTCCTTCGGTCGAAACAGCGATGTACGTGTCAAAGTGGGGCTGAGCGAGGACGCCTCCCGGCTCACCTCCACCACCGCCATCTGGCCGATGGCCAACTGGTACGAGCGCGAGGTCCACGACATGTTCGGTGTGGACTTCAGCGGTCATCCGTGGCTGCGCCGGATCCTGACCCCGCCCACGTGGGTGGGCCATCCACTGCGTAAGCAACACCCCGCCCGCGCCACCGAGATGGGGCCCTTGGATCTCAGTGAGGCGCGTCAGCAACGCGAACAGGAGGCACTGCGCGTCGACCCCGAGGCTTGGGGGCTGAGAACAGCTGGGGACGAGCACGACACCCTGGTGTTGAACCTGGGTCCGAACCATCCCAGCGTGCACGGCGTCTTCCGGATGGTGTTGCAGCTCGACGGTGAGACGATCGTCAAAGCGGTGCCCGATATCGGTTACCACCACCGCGGCGCCGAGAAGATGGCGGAGCGCCAGAACTGGCATGGCTATATCCCATACACCGATCGTATCGACTACCTCGGCGGCGTCATGAACAACCTGCCTTACGTTCTGGCCGTGGAACGTCTTGCGGGAATCGAGGCGCCACCACGCGCCGAGGTGATTCGGGTGATGCTCTGCGAGCTGTTTCGCATTGCCAGCCACCTGGTCTTTCTCGGCACCATGGCCCAGGACGTCGGTCAGATCTCGCCGGTGTTCTTGACCTTCACCGATCGGGAACGCGTATTCGACATCATCGAGGCGATCTGTGGCTTCCGCATGCACCCGGGGTGGTTTCGTATCGGTGGTGTAGCCGACGACCTGCCCCAGGGCTGGGACCGGCTGGTGCGCGAGTTCCTCGACCATCTTCCCGCGCGCCTGAACGAGTACGAGCGTCTGGTTCTGCGCAATCGGCTGTTCAAGCGTCGCACCGTGGACGTCGGCGCCTACAGCACCGAGGAGGCGATCGAGTGGGGGGTGACCGGTCCCGGATTGCGCGCCACCGGCTATGCCTTCGACCTGCGCAAGGCGCGCCCCTACGGCGGCTATGAGCAGTTCGAGTTCGAGGTCCCGGTCGCCGAGAAGGGTGACTGCTACGACCGCACGGTGGTGCGACTGGAGGAGATGCGACAGAGCCTGCGTATCGTCGCGCAGTGTCTGCGGCACATGCCGAGCGGTGACTACAAAGCGCGCCATCCGCTCACCACGCCGCCACCGAAGGCCCGCACGCTGCACGATATCGAAACCCTGATCACGCACTTCCTGAACGTCAGCTGGGGGCCGGTCATCCCCCACGGCGAGGCCTGTGTGGCGGTGGAGGCGACCAAGGGTATCAATGCCTACTACCTGGTCAGTGATGGCGGTACCCAGTCGTATCGAACCCGAATCCGAACCCCATCCTTCCCACACCTGCAGATGATTCCGCTGCTGGCCGAGGGGGCATTGCTGCCCGATCTCATCGCGATCCTCGGCAGCATCGATTTCGTCATGGCTGACGTGGACCGCTGAGCAGATGCTGCAACCCAACGAACGTGAACGGATCCGTACAGCCATCGAACGCTACGCGGGCGATGCCCGGGCGGCGAGTGTCGAGTCGCTGAAGATCGTCCAGTCGCAGCGCGGCTGGATCTCCGACGAGGTGCTCGATTCGCTTGCCGATGAGCTCGGGCTGAGCGCCGTGGAACTGGAGAGCATCGCGACCTTCTACAACCTGATCTTCAGGTATCCGGTCGGTCGCCACGTCATCTTGCTCTGCGACAGCGTGAGCTGCTGGCTGCGTGGCGGCGAGCAGCTATGCGTGACTCTTCGCGAGCGATTGGGCATCGATCTCGGACAGACCACCGCGGACGGACGTTTCACACTCCTGCCCACGGTCTGTCTGGGTGCCTGCGACCACGCACCGGTCATGCAGGTGGATGACGATCTACATGGCTGCCTCGATCCACGGCGACTTACGGAGCCGCTCGAGAGGTATCGCTGATGGAACGGCCATTGACCCGGAATATCCGTGTCGACCGCGAGCCACTGGATCTGCGTGGTTATGAGCGAGCGGGTGGATATCAGGCGCTGCGCAGGGCGCTATGCGTGCTGACCCCGGCCGAGGTGCTCGAGGAGGTGCAGGATTCGAAGCTGCGGGGACGTGGCGGTGCCGGCTTCCCGACCGGTATGAAATGGAGCTTCGTGCCCATGGGTGAGGATGCCCCAGCGCAGAAATACGTGGTGGCCAACGCCGACGAGATGGAGCCGGGCACATTCAAGGATCGGCTGTTGCTGGAGGGGGATCCACACCAGCTCGTCGAGGCCATGATCATCGCCGCCTACACCGTGCAGGCCAGCGAAGGCTATGTGTTCCTGCGCGCCGAGTATGTCACGGCCGCCCGACGCCTGAGCCGAGCCATCGAAGAAGCGCGGCACAAGGGATTACTGGGCGCCGACATACTCGGTAGCGGATTCCACTTCGACCTGCATCTGCACACCGGTGCCGGTCGCTACATCTGTGGGGAGGAGACGGCCTTGCTCTCGGCGCTCGAGGGCCGGCGGCCGATCCCCCGCCACAAGCCACCCTATCCGCAGACAGTCGGTCTGTGGGGCTGCCCCACCGTGGTCAACAATGTCGAGACCCTGGTGAACCTGCCGCACATCGTCAATCAGGGCGCAAGCTGGTTTCGTGCGCTCAGCCGCTGCGACGATGGTGGCACCAAGCTGTACGGCGCCTCCGGCAAGGTGCGGCATCCCGGTGTCTGGGAGTTGCCCATGGGCACGCCGTTACGCGAGCTGCTGGAGGCGCATGCTGGCGGCATGCAAGCCGGCCACGGCTTCAAGGCGTTGCTGCCCGGCGGCGCCTCGACCGGCTTCCTGGTGGATCGGCATCTGGACCTGCCGATGGACTACGACAGCATCGAGTCTGCGGGCAGTCGGCTCGGCACCGGCGCCATCATCGTGCTCGACGACCGCACCTGCCCGGTGGCGATGCTACGCAATCTCGAGCACTTCTTCGCCAGGGAATCCTGCGGCTGGTGCACGCCGTGCCGTGAGGGACTGCCGTGGACCGAGCAGCTTCTGGCCGCTATCGAGCTTGGCGAAGGCGAGCCGGCCGATCTGGATACGCTGGTCGAGCACACCCGGTGGCTGGGTATGGGCAAGACCTTCTGCGCCCATGCGCCCGGCGCGATGATGCCGCTGCAGACGGGCCTTGTGCATTTCCGCGAGGACTTCGAGCGCCACATCCGCGAACGCCGCTGCCACTACGGCCGCGCGACGCCCGTCTCGGGAGAGGCTCGATGATCACCTTGAATATCGATGGTCGTGACTACCCGGCCCGCGAGGGTGACAACCTGCTGCAGGCCTGTCTCTCGCTGGGCCTGGATCTGCCGTACTTCTGCTGGCATCCGGCGCTCGGCTCGGTGGGTGCCTGCAGGCAGTGCGCCATCACCCGCTATGAGGACGCCGACGACACCCACGGTCAGGTGGTGATGGCCTGCATGACACCGGTGCAAGCAGGGACCCGCGTCTCCTTGCAGGACCCCCAGGCCCGACGCTTCCGTGCTGGCATCATCGAACTGCTGATGCTCAATCATCCGCACGACTGCCCGGTCTGTGAAGAGGGTGGCGAATGTCACCTTCAGGATATGACGGTGATGACCGGACATGCCTGGCGCCGTACCCGCTTTGCCAAGCGCAGCTTCCACAATCAGGATCTGGGGCCCTGCGTCGGCCACGAGATGAATCGCTGCATCACCTGCTACCGCTGCGTGCGCTTCTATCGGGACTACGCGGGGGGCACCGACCTGCACGCGCTCGGCACGCACGACCGGGTCTACTTCGGACGCGAACGCGATGGCACGCTGCGCAGCGAGTTCAGTGGCAACCTCGCCGAGGTCTGCCCGACCGGGGTGTTCACCGACAAGCCATTCGCCCGCCACTACACCCGCAAGTGGGACCTGCGCGCCACGCCATCGGTGTGCGTGCATTGCGCCCACGGCTGCAACATCAGCATCAACGGTCGCTACGAGACGCTTCGCCGTACCGTCAATCGCTACAACGACGCGGTGAACGGCTATTTTCTCTGCGACCGCGGTCGCTACGGCAACGAGTTCGTCAATGCCGAACATCGGCCGCAGTGGCCCTTGCAGCGCAACCTCGGTGGCTGGACGACCACGACACTGAGCAGGCACGAGGCGCTCGAAGCCATCAGCGGACCGCTGGCTCGGGCCCTCGAGCTAGATCGCGTCATTGGTATCGGCTCGTCACGGGCTGGCGTGGAGTCGAACTTCGCGCTGCGCACGCTGGTCGGTGCCGAGCGCTTTCACGCCGGCGTGGCCGCGAACGAGCATCTGCTGCTGCGCCGGATTCAGGAGGTGCTGAGGCGTGGTCCGGTGGCGACACCGTCGCGGCGTGAAGTGGAGGCGGCCGATGCCGTGCTGGTGCTCGGCGAGGACGTATCGAGCACAGCGCCCAGGCTCGCCTTGAGCCTGCGCCAAAGCGCACGCAACGCGGCGCTGGGGCGAGCCGGGCAACTTGGCCTGCCGGCCTGGCAGGCGGCATCGGTGCAAGACGCCACGGCCGGCATCCACAGCCCGTTTGCCATCGTCACGACCGACACCACCCGATTGGACGAGCTTGCGACCACGGTTCGTCGGGCGGCGCCGATCGACATCGCCCGCTTTGCGGCCACCATCGCCCACGAGCTGGACCCCGGCGCACCGGCGGTCGGCTTGCCCGACGATGCACACGCGCTGGCGGCGCAGCTCGCCCAGACGCTGGCCGGCGCGGAACGGCCACTGGTGGTCTGTGGCAGCGGTTGCGGCGAGATCGCCGTCGTCGAAGCGGCCGCCAACGTCGCTCGCGCCCTGCATCGCCATCAGCCGGAGGCGCGGCTCGCCTGTGTGCTCGCCGAGTGCAACAGCCTGGGCCTGGCGCTGATGGACCCGCTGCCGCTGGCGTCGGCACTGGAGGCGATGCGCAAGAGCGAGGCCGATATGCTGATCGTGCTCGAGAACGATCTCTACAGGCGCGCACGTTCCGATGAGGTGGACCGGGCGCTCGATTCGACCTCCCGGGTGATCGTCATTGACCACCAGCGCAACGCCACCGGCGAGCGCGCCGGCATGCTGCTACCCGCGTCCACCTTTGCCGAGAGCGAGGGAACGCTGGTCAGCGCCGAAGGTCGCGCGCAGCGCTACTTTCCGTTGCTGGAGCCGGCGGGTGCGGTGCAGGCGAGTTGGCAGTGGCTGGAGGCGCTGCGCAGTGCCAGCGTCGCGCCCGCCGCCGAGCGCGTCGACACCGGCGGCCGACGGTTCGATGAGCTGACCGAGGCCTGCGCCAGGAGCATCCCTGCGCTCGGGGGGATCACCTCGGCGGCTCCGGACGCCAGCTACCGCCTGCATGGCCGACGCGTGCCACGAGAACCACAGCGGGCCAGCGGTCGCACCGCGATGCATGCGGACCGGGACGTGCACGACCCCGAGCCACCGGTGGATCCGGACTCGCCGCTTGCCTACACGATGGAAGGCAGTCATCGACAGCCGCCGACGCCGTTGACACCCTTCGTGTGGACGCCGCGCTGGAACTCGGTGCAGGCCCTCAACAAGTTCCAGAACGAGGTGGGCGGGGCGATGCAGGGCGGTCCCGCCGGTTGCCGTCTGATCGAGCCAGCCTCGACATCGCATCCTTATTTCCAGGCGCCCACGAGCGCATTCTTGCCCGAGCCCGGTCGCTGGTTGTTGGTGCCGGGGTTCGACGTGTTCACCGGCGAAGAGCTCAGCGCGCAATCGGCGCCGCTGCGAGCCCGATCCCGAGCACCTCATGTGGCGGTCAACCGCGCCGCGGCGGCGCACCTGCGGTGCGAGGACGGGCAATCGGTCGAGATCGTGCTGGCGCAGGGTTGCGTGACGTTGCCACTACGCATTCATCCAGCGCTGCCGGACGGCGTTGCCAGCGTGCTCATCGCCGGTACGCGCCCGCCGATCCCGGAGCTGCCGGCGCTGGCCCGGATCCGTCCGTCCGATGACAGGGCACGTCACGGGACAGGTCGATGAACGGCATGGGCTGGGCTCCACTGGTCACCATCGCGGCGTTGCTGGGCACGCTGATGCTCCTGGCCGCCGTCCTGACCTGGGTAGAACGACGGCTGCTGGCGCTCTGGCAGGACCGCCATGGCCCCAACCGCGCCGGCCCCTTCGGTGTGCTTCAGGCGCTGGCCGACGTGGTCAAGATCCTGACCAAGGAAGACTGGGTACCGCCGTTCGCCAACCGACCGGTGTTCGTGCTCGCACCGGCAATCGCCTTCGTCGCGTTGGTGAGCGCGTTTGCGGTAGTGCCCATTGCGCCCGGCGTCGGCGTCGCCGATCTGAACGTGGGGCTTCTGTTCGTCCTGGCCATGTTGTCGCTGGCGGTCTACAGCGTGGTGCTGGGCGGCTGGGCGTCGAGCGGCAAGTACGCGTTGCTCGGCGGTCTGCGTGGTGCCGCGCAGATGCTGAGCTACGAGGTCTTCATGGGGCTGGCGCTGATGGGAGTGGTGCTCATTGCCGGTAGCTTCGACCTGCGGGTAATCGTCGATGCCCAGGCGGATCTGTGGTTCGTGGTCCCACAGTTTCCCGGTTTCGTGCTGTTCGCCATCGCCGGCCTTGCCGCCAGCCATCGGTTGCCGTTCGACCTGCCGGAGGCCGAGAGCGAGCTGGTGGCCGGCTATCACACCGAATACTCGGGGATGAAGTTCGGCATGTTCTTCGTCGGTGAATACATCGGCATGGTGCTGATTGCCGCTCTGCTGACCACGCTATTCCTCGGTGGCTGGCACGGCCCGCTGCTGCCACCGGTGTTGTGGTTCGCATCGAAGACCGCGCTGGTACTGGGGGTCTTCATGCTGTTACGCGCGGCGCTGCCACGGCCTCGATACGACCAGCTCATGTGTCTGGGCTGGCAGGTCTTGCTGCCCCTGGCGCTGTTGAATCTGCTCGCCACCGGCGCCGTGCTGCTCTGGCTCGAGACACCCGCGACCTGACAGGAGACCCGGACATGATGAGCAACCTGCGCTCACTCTGGGAGATGCTCAAGCACAGCGTGCGACCACGAGTGACGGTCCAGTATCCCGAGCAGTCCCCTGCCCTCGCCCCGCGCTACCGCGGTCGTATCGTGCTCTCACGCGATCCGGACGGCGAGGAGCGCTGCGTCGCCTGCTATCTCTGCGCGGTCGCCTGCCCGGTGGACTGCATCGCCTTGCAGAAGACCGAGGATGCCAGCGGCCGCTGGTATCCGGCCTTCTTCCGTATCAACTTCTCCCGCTGCATCTTCTGCGGCATGTGCGAAGAGGCGTGCCCGACCCTCGCCATCCAGCTCACGCCGGATTTCGAGATGAGTGAGTACGAGCGGCCGAATCTCGTCTACGAGAAGGCCGATCTGTTGATCAGCGGCACCGGCAAGTATCCCGGCTACAGCTTCTATCACGTGGCCGGCAAAGCCATGGCCGGCAAGCCCAAGGGCACGGCCCTGAACGAGCGTCCGCCGGATGATCCCAAGGCTCTGTTGCCTTGAGCGTGCGGACATGGAGACCTTGTACTACCTGAACGCGGCAATCGCCGTCATCGCCACCGCCCTGGCCGTGACCCGGACCCATGCCGTGCATGCCCTGCTGAACCTCGTGGTGTCCTTGCTGGCGCTCGCGTTGATCTTCTTCCTGCTCGGTGCGCCGTTTGCCGCCGCGCTGCAGCTCATCGTCTATGCCGGGGCGATCATGGTGCTGTTCGTTTTCGTCATCATGATGCTCACCGCCGCGACGCACGCCACGCCGGAACAGCGTTGCTGGCTGCGAGGCCGCGCCTGGCTGGGTCCGATCGTGCTATGCACACTGCTGTTGATCGAGCTCGGCTATCTGCTGCTCGAGAGCGGGATTGGCGCCCCCGGCAACCGCGGTGTGGTCAGCGCCGAGACCGTGGGCGGCAGCTTGTTCGGTCCCTATCTGATTGCCGTGGAGCTCGCTTCGCTGCTACTGCTGGCCGGGCTGGTCGGTGCCTGTCACCTGGGCATGCGTGGTGATGACGAGGAGCGCTCCGGATGACGGCGGTGGTGCCACTGAGTCATAGCCTGGCCCTGGCCCTGGTGCTGTTCGCGCTCGGTCTGCTGGGGGTGCTGGTACGTCGCAATCTGATCGTGATGCTGCTGTGCATGGAGATCATGCTGAATGCCGTCGGTCTGGCCTTCGTCGCCGCGGGTGCGCATTGGCAATCGCCCGACGGCCAGGTGATGTTCGTATTGGTACTCACCTTCGCCGCGACCGAGGTGGCTGTGGGGCTGGCGCTGCTCCTCCAGATCTGGCGCTGTCTGCATACCATCGACAGCGACGCCGTCGATCGGCTGCGAGGTTAGACGATGTGGCGCGCGTATCCCATACCCCGGTTGCCCGGGCCGACGGCGGCCCGCTTGCCGTGCGCGGCGCCGTCGCGTGTCGATACCGACCTGGGGCGGGCAGGCCGATGAGCGCCCCGCTCTGGCTGCTGCCGGCTCTGCCGCTGACCGGTTTCTTGTTGCTGAGCATCGGTGGCCGCGCGTGGAGGCGCCCGCTCACCGCCGCCATCGGCGTGGGCAGCGTAGGCGCCGCCGCGCTCCTCAATGTGCTGCTCGGCCTGGAACTGCTCGACGCGCCGGCTTCGATGGTGGCCGGTCAATCGCTCTGGCAGTGGTTCGAGGTTGCGGATCTGAGCGTGTCCGTCAACCTGTATCTGGACCGCCTGGCCTTGCTGATGACGTTTGTGATCACCCTGGTCGGCTTCCTGATCCATCTCTACGCGGCCGAGCACATGGCCCGGGAAGACGGGATCACGGACGCGGGCCATGCACGCTTCTTCGCGTTCTTGAACC
>JAGRHX010000662.1 GCA_020444775.1 Gammaproteobacteria bacterium | reverse complement strand
CCCTGCAGGAACAGCACCTTGTAGTCATGGGGCACGCCGAGCAGGCGGCGTAGCCGGGCCTCGGTCTGCTCGGCCAGGGCGATGAAGGCTTTGCCACGATGACTCACCTCCATCACCGACATACCCTGTCCGTTCCAGTCCAGCAGTTCCGCGCGGGCACGCTCGAGCACGCTCAGCGGCAAGGTGGACGGACCCGGATTGAAGTTGTAGACACGACTCATGTTGGGGTTCTCATGCTTGAATTGCGGGTGCCCCGGACGACGTGGGACAGACGCGAAACGGGCGCGGAACAGACGCTTGGGAATCGGGGTCGTACCGCTTGCAGACGCGCGTCGCTTCGGCTCGTCCGCGGCGGTGAATCAACGCCAACCGGACACTTCCCGGCGCGGTCCGCGACGCCGCGCGAGCCGACATCGACTCGATACCGTTCTCTTCACGGCGGCCATGCCGATCGGCGACGGGCGCCGCTCAGTCCTCGTCGATGACACTCTCGACCCCGACCAGCCGTTCACCGTCGTTGAGCGTGATCAGCCGCACCCCCTGGGTGTTGCGCCCGAGCACGCTGATCTCCGAGACCGCGGTTCGCACCAGCTTCGCCTGGTCCGTGATCAGCATCACCTCGTCGGCCGGCGAGACCAACAGGGCACCGACCACCGGACCATTGCGCTCGCTGGTCTGGACCGAGATCACACCCTGCCCGCCACGGCCCTTGAGCGGGTACTCGTCGACCCGGGTGCACTTGCCGTAGCCGTTCTCGGTGGCGCACAGGATGAGCCCATCGTCAGCCACGATCAGCGACATCACGCGCTCGCCCTCGAGCAGACGCATACCGATCACGCCGCGCGCGGTGCGTCCCATCGGCCGCACCTGGGTCTCGTTGAAGCGGATCATCTTGCCGCCGCTGGCGGCGAGCATGATATCCCGCTCGCCGTTGGTCACGGCCACGCCCACCAGGGTGTCGTCGTCGACCAGGTCGATGGCGATGAGACCGGTCGATCGCGGTCTGGAGAAGTCCTTCACCGGGGTCTTCTTCACCAGTCCGGAGGCGGTGGCCATCACCACGTAACCCTGCTCGTCGAAATCGCTGAGGCGCAGCACCGCGTTGATCCGCTCGTTCTCCTCGAGCGGCAACAGGTTGACGATCGGCTTGCCACGCGCGGTGCGCGAGGCCTCGGGAAGCTCGTAGACCTTCAGCCAGTAGACCTTGCCGCGGCTGGAGAAGCACATGATGGTGTCGTGGGTATTCGCCACCACCAGCTTCTCCACGAAGTCCTCGGCCTTCATCGAGGTCGCGGTCTTGCCCTTGCCACCGCGACGCTGCGCCGCGTACACCTCGAGCGGCTGCCACTTGGCATAGCCGGCGTGCGACAGCGTCACCACCACGTCCTGCGGCTTGATCAGATCCAGCGGATCGAAACCTTCCCGGAACACCTCGATGACGGTGCGGCGCTGGTCGGCGAAGGCCTCACGCAGCTCGAGCAGCTCGCCGCGAACCACCTCGCGCAGTCGGTCTGGATTGCTCAGGATCTCGAGCAGGTCGCGGATCCGAACCAGGATCTCGTCATACTCGGTGACGATCTTGTCCTGTTCCAGACCGGTCAGACGGTGCAGCTGCAGATCCAGGATGGCATTGGCCTGGTCCTCGGACAGCGCGTACTCGTCACCATCCAGCCCAAGACCCTCGGGCAGATCGTCGGGCCTGGAGATCTCGGCGCCGGCACGTGCCAGCATCTCCTTGACCACGCCCGACGCCCAACGCCGCGCAATCAAGGCGTCACGTGCCTCGGACCGGTTCTGACAGGACTTGATCAGGGCGATGATCGGATCGATGTTGGCCAGCGCGACCGCCAGGCCCTCCAACACGTGGGCACGCTCGCGGGCCTTGCGCAGCTCGTAGATGGTGCGCCGGGTGACCACCTCGCGGCGGTGACGCAGGAAGGCCTCGAGCAGCTGCTTGAGGGTGAGCAGCTTGGGCTGGTTGTTGACCAACGCCACCATGTTGATGCCGAACGCGCTCTCCATGGCGGTGTGCTGATAGAGATTGTTCAGCAACACCTCGGCGTTCTCGCCACGGCGCACCTCGATGACCACGCGCATGCCCTTGCGGTCGGACTCGTCGCGCAGCTCGGCGATGCCCTCGATCTTCTTCTCCTTGTGCAGCTCGGCGATCTTCTCGACCAGCCGCGCCTTGTTCACCTGATAGGGCAGCTCGGTGACGACGATCTTGTCGCGACCACCGTTCTCGGCATCCTCGATGTGTGCCTTGGCCCGCACGAAGATACGCCCACGCCCGGTGCGGTACGCCTCGACGATACCGCCCGCGCCGCTGATCACGCCGGCGGTGGGAAAGTCCGGACCCGGGATCAGCTGCATCAGCTCCTCCAGGCCAATCTCGGGACGGTCCAGGCAGGCCACACAGCCATCGATGACCTCACCCAGATTGTGTGGCGGGATGTTGGTCGCCATGCCCACCGCGATCCCGGCCGAGCCGTTGATCAACAGGTTCGGCAACCGGCTGGGGAAGACCGTGGGCTCGCGCTGTGACTCGTCGTAGTTCGGGGTGAAATCGACCGTTTCCTTGTCGATGTCGGCGAGCA
>JAGRHX010000661.1 GCA_020444775.1 Gammaproteobacteria bacterium | reverse complement strand
TTGGCGCCGTCCTCGGTGCGCAGCAAATTTTCGGCGAGCACCTTCAGGCAATAGGGGAGTTTCTCGGTGCCCGGGACCGCGTCGAGTCGGTAGATCTCGTAGCTCTTGTCACCGACCTTGAGTGTGTCGCGTGCTTCGAACGAGTTCAGGGACGAATTCTTGCTGCTCACATCAGCTCCCGGCTTGATCATCGCCGCGACGGGCTGTGTCAGCGGCGCTCGACATCCTAACAGTACGCTTGTCCTGCAAGATAAGTGGGCGATTCGGCGGTCGCGTTCCAGTCTTGTCCTTGTGCGCGCGCGTTGCTACCCCGATGACGGATCTGCGAAGAAAAATCGCGTACCGTGCTGCTGTGACCGGACCGCACTTGATCCCTCGCCAGGTCTCCTTCCTTCCGTCCTACATTCCGCCGGAGATCGATATGGAGCAGGTGAAGGCCGACGTCGCCGCGGACGGAGTCAGCGTGCCGCCGGATGACCAGGCCGATGTCCCGGCCCTGCGTCAGATAGTCGCGGATGCCCGCGGCGAAGGCATTGATCTCAAGATTGTCGTCATCGATGTGAACCCGCCGATCGACACCCCACTGCGCGATATCGCCACCGAGGTCGGCGAGGCGAACCCGGGCGCAACGGTCCTGGCGATGAGCCCATCCTTTGCCGGCACCTACAGTCCGGTGTTCGATCGAGTGACGCTGGAAGCCGGCCAGGACCTGGCCAAGACCGGCAACCCGGTGCAATCGTCGAAGAATTTTCTCGGCGAGTTGACGACCCCGCACTTTCCCTGGACGCCATTCACGATTGTGCTTGTTTTGGCGGTCGTAATCGCGGTTGTTGCCACCCGACTCCTACAGATACTCGGCAAACGCGCTAGCCCGACAGAGACGGCTTCTACCACCTCTGATTAGGCGACGATCTACTCCGTCGCAAATTAAAACATCACCATTCGATAACGCCGATTGCAATTACATTGTTGTAATTTGTGACTAAAGTTTCCTTAGCGTCAGATGTGACGTACGGTGCAAACAGTGCCTGTTGTTGCAGATGTGCTTAATGTGACTTCTGAGCTTAGGCGCCCGAAAATACGCCGACACGCTTGCGTGGAGCCTTAGGAGACCTGAGTCCGATGAGACGCATTCCTGGCGGCGCCTCCGCTTCGCGGCTGTGCGCGGTATCGCTGACATTTGGCATGGTGCTGACGACGCCCGGCCTGGCGCAGGCCCAGCCGGCCAATCCCGACAGCCTCGCGACGTTGGTGACCGAGGTCGCCAACGTCAACCAGCAGTTACAGGACCTCGGCGCCGCGATCCAGACAAAACAGGAGAGCGTGAACAAGGCGATCCTGGATGTCAAGACCGCGCGGGACGACGCCGCGGCCGCTCAACTGGAGGTCGAGGCCAGCGCGCAGCGCGTCAAGGACGCGAACACCGCAATCGCCGGCGCCCAGCAACGGTTCGACACCTTCGCCGCCGCGATGTACACCCATGGTCCGTCCAGCTCATATCTCACCGCCGCGGACCCGGCGGACATCCTCAACACCGCGGCCACGAAC
Source organism: Gammaproteobacteria bacterium (assembly GCA_020444775.1). The sequence goes on along the minus strand of JAGRHX010000661.1, from coordinate 608 downwards.
CAGAGGTTGTCGATCAGCGCCCAGCAGGTGATGGCCAACCTCCAGCGTGCTCGTACCGAGCAGATCAACAGGGAGTCCGCGGCCAGACTGGCAAAGCAGCAGGCCGATGCCGCCGTCAAGGCCGCCGAGATGAGCCAGCAGACCGCGGTGGCGGCGCTGGAGGACGCGCAGCAGACCTTCCAACGCCAGCAAGCCGAGCTCGATCGGCTCGCCGCCGAGCGCGCGACGGCTCAGGCGAAACTAGCCGAGGCCCGCGCGGTGGCCGCACCGGCAGCCCCGCCCAGCGCATCCCAGCCGGCAGCGGCGCCCAGCGGCAACGCCATCGCCAAGAATCCCGACGCAGATTGGGACATCGACCCCGCGACCGGGAACCGCGAAACCGCCTGGGACATGACCCTGCCCCAGATTCCGAGCGCCTTCGTCAGCGGCGACCCGATCCAGATCATCAACGCCGTCATCAAGATCATCACGACGTCGCTCGAGGTGACCCAGAACCTGGGGCGCAAGTTTCTCCAGAGTCTCGGGCTCCTGCCGACCGAGACGGGTATCACCAACGGCGCGATCCCGTCCGCCGTCGGTCCGCAGGCCACCGAGTTCGTGATCAAGCG
>JAGRHX010000001.1 GCA_020444775.1 Gammaproteobacteria bacterium | reverse complement strand
TGGTGCATGCCTGGTGCATGCCTGGGTCGCCATTGACCGTCATCCGGGTGAGCGGGGTGGCGACCGTCGGGGTTCAGCCCGCGCGAGCGTCGAAACCGACAGCGCAGGCGCTGTTCGCGGAACGATCTCGTGAGATGCAGCGGGCCCGCTCGTGCGGCAGGCTCCGCAGGCCCTGCGCGGCTGATGGCTCGGCCCGTCGCAAGGCGGCGGCCGAAGACCTGACAATGCTGACACGAAAGCGGGCTTGCGCCAAACGGTGGGCGAAAGGTTGGGAGGACGTGTGGCAGGGTGCCGGCCGTGGAGTGTGCGCCGCGCGACTGCGCAGGGCCTGGTATGACCATCGGCGCCGCGACAGTCGGATCAGGCGGCGACGGCGGTCACCGGCCGGTGCAGGATGGCGTCGAGCTCGCCAGCGGGTAGTGGTCGGCCCAGATAATAGCCCTGAACCTCGGTGCAGCCACGCGAGCGCAGGAAGTCGAGCTGCTCGCGGGTCTCCACGCCTTCGGCGATGACCGACAGCGACAGGCTGTCGGCAAGCCCGATGATGGCGCTGGCGATCGCCGCATCGTCCTTGTTCGAGCAGACCTCGCGCACGAACAAGCGGTCAATCTTGAGACGGTCTACAGAGAATCGCTTCAGATAGTTCAGACCGCAGTAGCCGGTTCCGAAGTCGTCGACGGCCACGCACACACCCAGCGACTTCAGCTCGCGCAGGGTCTGCATGGCGTGGTCCACGTCCTTCATCAGCAGGCTCTCGGTCAGCTCGAGCTCGAGGCAGCTCGCCGGCAGGCCGGTGCTCTGCAGAACCTCGCGGACGAACGCGGCGAAACCCGGCTTGAGGAATTGCAGCACCGAGATGTTGACCGCCACCCGCAGACCCTGCAGGCCACGCTGGTGCCACTGGCGCATCTGCCGGCACGCCTCGATCAGCACCCACTCACCGATGCCGATGATGAGACCGTTCTCCTCGGCGATGGGGATGAACTCATCCGGGGTGACCGTGCCGAGCTCCTCGCACTGCCAGCGAAGTAGTGCTTCGACACCGGTGATGCGGGCGCTGGTGACGTCAACCTGTGGCTGATAGTGCAGATGCATCTCGCCGCGTTCCAGCGCGCGTCGAAGCTGCCCGTCCACCGCCAGTCTACGCTCGGCCGAGGCGTTCATCTGCGCGTCGTAGAAGTGGTAGAGGTTCTTGCCGGCGCGTTTGGCCGAGTACATCGCGGTGTCGGCGTTCTTCAGCAGCGATTCGGCGTCCTTGGCGTCATCCGGGTAGATGGCAATGCCTACGCTGGGCGTGACCGATACCTCGTAACCGGCCAGTGGCACCGGCTCGGACAGCGCGTCCAGCACGCGCTGCGCGACACGCGCGGCGTCCTCCTTGCGTCTGATCTCGCTGAGCAGGATCAGGAACTCGTCGCCACCGATGCGCGCGAACACGTTGTTGCCATCCGGACGCATCTCGTGCGCGACCAGATCGCCCTCGCGCACGCAGGCCGGCAGACGACGCGCGACGGCCTGCAGCAGGCGGTCGCCGACGCTGTGGCCGAGCGTGTCGTTGACCCGCTTGAAGTCATCCAGATCCAGGAACAGGGTCGCGAGCACCCGCCCATGACGGCGCGCGTTGGACACTGCCAGACGCAGTCGCTGCTTGAAATACTCCCGGTTCGCGAGCCGGGTCAGGCTGTCGTAGTAGGCAAGCTGATAGACCTGCTGCTCGTTGCGTCGGGCGCGCAGCATGTAGCGGACCCGGTGTGAGAGCAGCACCGGGCGGAACGGCTTGTTGACGAAATCGGTCGCGCCCGCGTGGTAGGCCTTGGCGATGGACGCGTCGTCGTCCAGGCTGGTCATCATCAGGATCGGCACGTGGCGGGTATCCAGTCGACCCCGCAGCGTCTCGCAAAGGGCGAATCCGTCCATGTCCGGCATCACCACATCGAGCAGGATCA
>JAGRHX010000660.1 GCA_020444775.1 Gammaproteobacteria bacterium | reverse complement strand
TCACCTTCGTCTATTTCCCGATCGCGCACATGGTGTGGGACGGCTCGGGCCTGATCTTTAACTGGGGCGCCATCGACTTTGCCGGCGGCACCGTGGTTCACATCAACGCCGGTATCGCGGCCCTGGTCGGTGCGATCGTCATCGGCCCGCGCATCGGCTACAAGAAAGAGAACATGGCCCCGCACTCGATGACCCTGACGCTGGTCGGTGCGGCGATCCTGTGGGTGGGTTGGTTCGGCTTCAACGCTGGCTCCGAGCTGGCTGCTGACGGCACCGCTGGCATGGCACTCGCCGTGACCCAGCTGGCCACCGCCGCGGCGGCGCTGGGCTGGATGTTCATGGAGTGGATATCCCACGGCAAACCGAGCGTCCTCGGCATCGCTTCCGGCGCAATCGCGGGCCTGGTGGCAATCACTCCGGCATCGGGGTCGGTGGGTCCGATGGGCGCCATCCTGCTCGGCCTCGCCTCGGGTGTGATCTGCTTCTTCGCCGCCACCCGCATCAAGCGCATGTTCGGCTATGACGACTCCCTGGACGTGTTTGGCATTCATGGTGTCGGTGGCATCGTCGGCGCGCTGCTGGCCGGGGTGTTCTGCGCGCAGAGCCTGGGTGGCACCGGCTTTGGCGGTGAGAACACGAGCATGGCCAGCCAGATCTATGCCCAGGCCGTTGGCGTGGTGGTCACCCTGGTCTACTCCTTCGTGGTCAGCATGATCATCCTCAAGGTCGTCGACGTGATCATGGGCTTGCGCGTGACCGACGAGCAGGAAGAGATGGGACTGGACCTGTCGTTGCACGACGAGCGCGGTTACATTTTGTAGAAACCCGGCCCGGATGGACTCTCGAGCATCATCTCGCGAGCCGCGTCCATCTACACCACGAGCCCGGGTTCCTACCCGGGCTCGTGCGTCTGGCGGGTCCCTGCTCACCCTGCTCACCATCGCGTTCAGTATCAGGGTGGCCAGTGGCATGGCTGGTAACGTCGGTCATCTCAGCCGACGCCCGAGCTTGAAGTGGGCCCCGGACCGAACCGAGAAGGCCGCCGGATTGGGACGGTATTGAGTCAAGAGACAGGCGGGTCAGCCCGCGCCCGGACGCTGCCCGCCACAGGTTCAAGTCACTGCCGGGATGTGACGACAATTTACGCGTCTGACCGTTGATTTCCCGCGAATGGCCTTGACGTATGCTCAACAACGTTGGAGACTTCGCGCCCTCTGAGGCTGAGCCGTGAGGCTTTATGTGTACGCAGTGTACTGACTGATTTCGGCGCCACCGCTCGAATGGTTTCCTGGTGGTGCTCGTTTCAAATGTTCCACCTTCAAACCTGTTCGAGGATGACGCTAATTGATGTCAGCTAAAGGCAATACTGCAACCGTAACGCCATTCCCAGGCACCATCGGCAACCCCGCCGATGAGTCGATACGCGATGAGGATGCGGCCAACTGGCCAAGCTTCACAGCGCAGGGCCCCGAGCCCAAGGATCACTTCGCTGAGCGCAACGGCGTGCTGTGCGCTGGCACCCATCTGATCGTCGACTTCTGGGACGCCAAGCGCCTGACCGATCTGAAGCTGATGGAGCGGGCCTTACAGGAGGCGGCGCTGGCCGGCGGCGCGACCTTGTTGCACGTTCATCTGCATCATTTCTCCGAGAACGACGGGATCTCCGGCGTCGCGGTGCTGGCCGAATCGCATATCAGCGTGCACACCTGGCCGGAGCGCGGATACGCCGCGTTCGACGTGTTCATGTGCGGC
>JAGRHX010000659.1 GCA_020444775.1 Gammaproteobacteria bacterium | reverse complement strand
CCAGACACCCCAGACACCCCAGACATCAATGCACAGCAGGCACCGGCGTCACGCGAAACGCTGGATGTCCTTGCTGTTGCTGCTCGCCGTGCTGGGGCTGCTGGGCGTGTGGGGCGGGCGATGGCTGCAGACCCGGCTTGCCTTCGTCCACGAGACCGATGCCCGGATCGTCGCCGACATGGTGGCCGTCGCCAGCCGCGTCGAGGGCTGGGTGGTGACGGTCCCGGTCGAGGAGGGACAGCGGGTCTCGGCGGGTGACGTGGTGGCGCGTATCGACGATCGGACCGCGCGGCTGCAGGTGGCGGAGCTGCGCGCCGAAGAGGCCTCGATCGCCGCCGAGCGCGAACGGGTGGCGGCCGAGCGACGGGTCATCGACGCCCGTACCAGCAGTCGCCTCAAGACCCAGGCCTCACAGCTCTCGGCCGCGGAGGCGCTGGTCGAGTCCTTCGAGTTCGAGCTCGGTTTCGCCAGCGCGGAGTACGAGCGCAACCGCAAGCTGTCACAGACCGGCGTGGTGCCAAAGAAGGAGCTGGAGCGGACCCGCACGGTGTTCCAGCGGGCCCGGCAGGATCTGCTCAAGGCGCGTGCCGACATGGCCGCGGCGCAGGCCGAGCTGGACGAGGTCCGGGCCGAACGCGGAGAGCTCGATGTGCTCGACCAGACGGTGGCGATGCTGGCGCAAAAGGAGAAGCAGTACGCCGCGCGCCGCGGTCAGCTCGAGGTCGCGCTCAGCGACCATGTGATCACCAGTGTCGGCGAAGGCGTGGTGAGCCGGGTCTTCGTGGTTGCCGGTGAGTACATCCGCACCGGGCAGCGCGTGGCGTTGATGCACGATCCGAATCGCATCTGGATAGAGGCCAACATCCGCGAGACCTCGGTGGGCAGGCTCGAGGTCGGGCAACCCGTGCGGGTGGTGGTGGACGCCTATCCGGATCTGGACATCGAGGGTCGGGTCGAGCGTATCGGACACGCCACCACCGGTGAGTTCGCGCTGCTGCCGAATCCGAACCCGAGCGGCAATTTCACCAAGGTGACGCAGCGACTGCCGGTGCGAATCTCGGTCGAGCAACACCACGCGCCCCGCACCGACGGTGGCCCGGCAGCCGACTTGCTGCGACCGGGCATGCTGGTCGAGGTCTACGTGCGTACCGATTGAAGCGGCGTCCGCTTCTCCTGGAGGTCAGGCATTGGCGAGCGCGAGCGCAGCGACCCTGTCCACGGCAGCCCCGCCCACCGTCACTCCACCCGGGGTGCCGGAAATCTTCGCCGGCAAGAGCTGGTACAAATGGATCGCCACGGCCACCGTGATCCTCGGCATGATGGGATCGGTGCTGTCCTCGACCATGGTCAACATCGCGATCCCGAACATCATGGGCGCGTATGGTATCGGTCAGGACCAGGCGCATTGGATGGCGACCGCGTTCTTCACCACCATGCCGGTGTTCATGCTCCTGAACGGTTGGTTCGTGAACGCGCTGGGACAACGTGGCGCCTATCTGTTGGCGGTGCTTGTGTTCGCGGCCGCGTCCCTGCTCGGGCAGTTCATGCCGGATTACTATGGGCTGGTCGTGGTGCGCGCCATCCAGGGCGCCTGCGCGGGTCTGCTGCAGCCGCTGACCATGACCGTGATGTTCCCGCTCTTCCCGCCCGAGCAACGTGGCCGTGCGATGGGCATCTATGGCATGGGCTTCATCCTGGGACCGTCCTTCGGACCGACGCTCGGTGGTTTCATCGTCGACTACATGCATTGGCGCAACGTGTTCGGCTTCTCCATACCGCTGATGCTGGTTGCCGCGGTCATGGGCATGAGCCTGCCGCGGCGAGCACCGGGCCAGAGACGACCGAAGCTGAACTGGGCGAGTCTGGTCTGCGTGGCGGCCGCCATCATCAGCTTCCTGGTCGGGATCTCGAACGCGCCACGTTTCGGTTGGCAGGCGCCGAACGTGTTCGGCTTCCTGTTCTTGTCGGCGAGCACCTTCACCGCGTTCGTCGTCATCGAGATCGTGACCGCCAATCCGTTACTGCAGGTCCGCTTGTTCGCGATCCGGTCCTTCACCATCTCCATGGTGGTGGCGTTCATGTTCGGCTTCGGGATGTTCGGCTCCTTCTACATCCTGCCGCTGTTCACCCAGACCGTGCTGGACTACACCGCAATCAAGGCCGGGGTGCTGATGATGTACACGGGGCTGATGATGGTCCCGGTGTTTCCGGTCGGTGGCCGGCTGGCGCAATCGTTACCCAGTGGTATCCCGATTTCACTGGGCATGAGCATGTTCGGCGTCGCCTCGCTGGTGTTGGCGGGCGCGACCATCGATTCGTCGTTCTGGACCGTTTGCCTGTGGGCGGGAATCGGGCGTATCGGGCTTGGTATCGCGTTGCCGTCGTTGCAGACCGGTGCGCTGCGCGACGTGCCGGCCGACCTGCTGGCCTATGGCGCCGGCACCTTGAATTTCGTTCGGATGACCGGCGCCGCGATTGGCACCAATGGTCTGGCGATCTTCCTCGATCAGCGCACCATCTATCACGCCGATTATCTGGCGGCCACCCAGACACCCGACAATCTGCGCACCGGCGAATTCCTCGACCGGGTGTCGGGTATGCTGGCCGATCAGGGCATCGGTAGCGCCGAGCAGATGCCACTGGCCGTCAACTATCTAGGCAGGGTAGTGGCCAGCCAGGCCAACGACATGGCGTTCCACGATGGCTTCATGGTGCTGGCCGTCGGCTTCATGCTTGCCGCGCTCTCCGCGTTGATGCTGGTGGGCCGGCGGCGTCGAGCCTGACACGAGCGAGCGGTTGGAGAGAGCGGCGATGCCTGCCGATACGATGAGAGCAGGCTGAGTCGTGCGTGGAATGCCCGCGGTACGGGATTGCGGTATGGTGCAACGCGTCACGCGCGCGATGCAGATGGTTGCCTGACCCACCACCGTACCTGCCGTTCCCGTCGGACCCGACCGACCGCCCGTGTTCCGGACTCTCGGGCCCGGATCCTTCGACCCGCAGTCGTTGACCCGCAGTCACCGATCCGGAGTTTGGGACCTGAACGGCGGCGCCTGACCGATGCGGTCCTTGACCGACACACCGCAAGACGCTGTGCACGATGCCGTCCGCTCGCGCCGCGCCCAGAACAGGAATCGTGCATGCTCTATCACGCTTACGAATTGGCCCATGCGATGCTCTATCCGGTCCATCAGTGGGCCCGTATCGGAGAGACCGTCTACGGTGAGACCTCACCGCTGGGCGAAACGCTGCCTGGGCGCTACATGGGCGCCGCCTGCAGCTATCTGAAGAGCGTCACCCGGCGCCTGGGCAAGCCGGAGTTCGACATAGACGCCACCGAGATCGACGGCCAGCTGGTCGCGGTACGCGAGCGGGTAGCGCATGGCCTGCCGTTCGCCGATCTGCTGCACTTCGAGCGTGACACGCGCGACGCGGGCAGGTTGGACCAGCCCAAGGTGCTGATCGTCGCGCCCATGTCCGGTCACTTCTCGACCCTGCTGCGCGGTACGGTGCGGGCCATGGTCCCGGGACACGACACCTACATCACCGATTGGCGGGACGCACGACTGGTCCCGCTGGCGGCCGGCAGCTTCGGACTGGACGACTATGTCGACTACGTCATGACCTTCATCCGCCAGCTGGGTCATGGCGTGCACGTGATCGCGGTCTGTCAGCCATCGGTGCCGGTGCTGGCCGCGGTGGCCCTGATGGCCGAGCGCAAGGATCCGTGCACGCCACGATCGCTGACCTTGATGGGGGGACCGATCGATCCGCGGCGTAATCCGACGGTGGTCAACGAACATGCGCACGCCCACGATCTCGACTGGTTTCGGTCCAACGTGCTGTCGTTCGTGCCGTTCCCCAACCCGGGCTGCATGCGGCTGGTCTATCCGGGGTTCATGCAGCTGTCCGGATTCATGGCCATGAACCTGGATCGCCACGTGGATTCGTTTCGGGACTATTTCCTGAATCTGGTCGCCGGTGACGAAGACAGCGTGCAACAGCACGAGCGCTTCTACGATGAGTATCTGTCGGTGATGGACCTCGACGCCGAATTCTTCCTGCAAACGGTCGAGCGGGTCTTCCAGCGCTTCGACCTGGCCAACCGACGCTTTCACCATCGCGGCCGGCTCGTCGATCTGGGTGCGCTGCGCACCCAAGCGCTCATGACCATCGAGGGTGAGAAGGACGACATCTGCGCGGTCGGGCAGACCGAGGCGGCGCACGACCTGTGCGACAACGTGACTGCCGACAACCGCTGGCATTACGTGCAGCCGGGCGTGGGCCACTACGGCGTGTTCAACGGCACGCGCTGGCGCACCGAGATTCAGCCACGCATCGCCGACATGATCCGCACGGTCGAGCAGCGTCGCGCGCGAGCAGCGCGCGACAGGGCGAAAAGTT
>JAGRHX010000658.1 GCA_020444775.1 Gammaproteobacteria bacterium | reverse complement strand
GAGAATGTCGCCAGCCGCGAAGTCGAGGAAGCGATCTATCGCTATGAGCCCGTGTCCGAGGTGGCGGTCATCGGGCTCGCGCATCCGTATTGGATCGAAGCGGTCACCGCGGTCGTCGTCCCGAAGCCGGGCAGCGATTTTTCAGAGGAAGGCCTGCTCGCGCATTGCCGGCAGGCCCTGGCTCACTACAAGGTTCCAAAGCGGGTGCTGATCACCGACACGCTGCCCAAGAACCCGAGCGGAAAGTTGCTCAAGCGTGAGTTGCGCATGGCGTACGAGCATCTGTTCGACAACGGCGAGAGCTGAACGGCGTGTGCTGCGCCAGGGCCCGTGCGGCCCGACAAGAACACACGGGCCGGATGGACGCGAAGCCACGGCCCGATCGCCGTGGCAACGCCGGCTCAGGCGTCCAGACCCAGGCGGATGATCACCGAGCGCGAACCGACGCCGCTGGCCAGCAACACCGTGAGCATGTAGTAGCCGGGCGGGGCCAGGCTGCCGCTCTCCGGCAGCTCGATCTCCAGCATGTCATCGAGCTGATGGAACGCCAGGCTCAGCCGCCGCTGCCCGGTGTCGAAGCCATGCGTCACATTGCCGGTGCCATTCAGCGCCACCGACGCGATCGGCCAGGCCTTGTCCAGTTTGATCTGCATGCGCTCGCCATAGTGCGGCGCCATCGCCGTCACCGCCTCTATCACCGGCCGCTCGGCCAGACGCACCGTGCCATCGGCATCACGGCTGAACATCGACGGCGGCACGAAAACCTCCGCGTCCAGATTGTTCACCGGCCCCGTCTGACCACCTCCGGCAGTCAGCACCGTGCCGTTGGGCATCAGCAGCGCCGTGGAGTGATAAACGCGGATCCTGCTGGCCGCACCCACCTCCTGCCACTGCCCGGTCTCCGGCGACCAGATCTCCCCGTTGCGCACCGCTGCAGCACCGCCGTAGTTCGCGAACCGCGTCCCGCCACTGACCAGCACCTTGCCGTTGGCCAGCACCGTCGCGTTATGCCACTGCCGCGCATGGATCATCGGCGAGGTCTCGTTCACCGTCGGCCACGATCCCTGGCCGAACTCCAGAATCGTCGCCTGACGGCTCGAACTGGTTCGATAGAAGAACGAGATGTCCGCATCGCTCGCATCCCCGTTGCGATAGCCGTTGCCGCCGGTCTGCAGCACCCGCCCGGTGTCGAACATCACCGCCGAGGAGGTCACACCCACATTGGGCCGCGTCTGCTCATTGACCGGTGATTTGAATCTGCCCGTGACCTCGAGCTCGCCATGGCCTGCGTCGGCGTTCGGATCCAGCCGCCAGAGCGTCTGCCCGGACAGGCCCACGACCCGACCGTCGGCCGCAACCCACGCTCGCGGATACCAGTACCGGTTCTCGTCCGGCCCGAACGCCTCCCGGCTCGTCGCCCCGCTCAGCTTCGTCCACCCCGACCCGGGCGAGTACACCTCCGGTGTCATCGCGATTATGTCGCTGCCGCCATCGGCATTCAGATACGCCGATGGGTTCTTGAAGCCCGAATCGGCATAGGCATTGCCCCCGCCCACCATCAGCGCGCGCCCGTCGGCCAGCGTGATCATCGTCCCGTACCAGCGACCCGCCGACA
>JAGRHX010000657.1 GCA_020444775.1 Gammaproteobacteria bacterium | reverse complement strand
CGCACCGTGCACAAGGGCGACCTGACCGGCATTGAGATCATCAACCGGCTCTCCGAGCAGATCTGGGCGCGCGCCATCGAGCGTCTGGAGGAGCATCGCGCGGTCGCCCTGATCAAGGACCGGGCGGGCCAGAGCGTCGCCGGGGTGCTGTTCATCGACATGCGTAGTGGCGAGCTCAGGCTGGTGCGCGCCAAGGCCGTGCTGCTCGCGGCCGGCGGTGGGCCGACCATGTATCGCTATCACACCCCGTCCGGGGACAAGACCTGCGACGGCATGGCCATGGCGCTGCGCGCGGGGCTCGCGTTGCGTGACATGGAGATGGTGCAGTTCCACCCCACCGGGCTGCTCGCCGGACGCGATACGCGCATGACCGGCACGGTGCTCGAGGAGGGGCTGCGCGGGGCCGGCGGCTATCTGCTCAACGGTGCCGGGGAGCGTTTCATGTTCGACTATCACGCGCATGGCGAGCGGGCCACGCGAGATATCGTCTCGCGCGGCATCTACGGTGAGATGCGTGCCGGTCGCACCACACCCAACGGTGGTGTCTACATCGAGATGAAGCATCTGGGTCCGGACAAGGTCGCGCGTCAGTTCAAGGGCATGGTCAAGCGTTGCGCCGACTGTGGCTTCGATCTGGCCGGTGGCCGGGTCGAGGTGGTGCCCACCGCGCACTACATGATGGGCGGCGCGGTGTTCAACGAGGACACCAGCACCGAGCTGCACGGTCTGTTCATGGCCGGCGAGGACTCCGGTGGCGTGCACGGCGCCAATCGTCTCGGCGGTAATGGGGTTGCCAACTCAACGGTGTTCGGCGGCATTGCCGGTGACAACATGGCGGCCTTCGTCGCCACCGAGGGCCTGCGCGAGGTCGACGAGTCGGCCCTCGGCAGCGCCGCCGAGGCCTGTCTGCGCCCGTTCGAGCGAAGCGGTGGCGATCTGAACGGGTTGCGCCTGCGGCTGCAGGACCTGATGTGGGACAAGGTCGGTATCTTGCGCGAGGAAGCGGTCCTGAAGCAGGCGATCGCCGAGCTGGACACGTTGGGCGAGGAGCTGGAGCAGACCGGGCTCGCGGACTCGGGTCGGATCTTCAACCTGACCTGGCACGACTGGTTGAACCTGGACAGTCAGATCCTGATCTCCAAGACCATCGCCCGCGCGGCGTTGGCCCGCGAGGATTCACGCGGTGCGCACTTTCGCGAGGACCATCCGGACACCCGCGACCTGGAGAACAGCCGATATACTGTGGTACGCATGCACGGTGACGAGCTCGATTTCGACACCGCGCCGGTGGACTTCTGCATCGTCAAGCCCGGCGAGTCACTGATCGAGGACGAGGCGGGCGCGCCGCCCACCGCGGCCTGAGTCCAGTCACCAGCGGTCCGAGCTGCCAGACACCCGGGAATGCAGGCATCCGGTGTCATCAGGTCGGGTGTCGAGTCCACGCAATCGCGACGATCGCCGGCAGGTCGACAACGGGAGAACCCAGATGATCGAGATTCGCGCCATCGATGAGGCGGCGTTCCAAGTCATGGCCAAGGCGGGTATCGAGATCCCAGAGGACTATCGTCGTGGGATCGAGAAGATGAGTGGCGAGGAGACCGGGCCGCTGTCGTGCTTCGTGCTCGAGTCCATGTTGTCGAACTGGACGGTGGCCAACCAGGACCGCCGGCCGATGTGTGCCGATACCGGCGTGCCACGCTATTACGTCAAGGTCGGTAACGAGGCACGTATAGAAGGCGGCTTCATCGCCCTCGAGGAGTCGCTGCGTGCCGCGACCGCGCGGGCCACTCAGGAGGTACCGCTGCGACCCAATCGCGTGCACCCGCTGACCCGTCATGACAACAACAACAACGTCGGTATCAACGCGCCGGAGATCGACTACAGCTTCGAGCCCGACGCCGACTGGATAGACATCACCACCGTGCACAAGGGCGGGCTGTTCGGTACCGACTACCGGATGCTGTTCCCGGGCGATGGCATCGACGGCATCAAGCGCTTCTTCCTCGACGTGATGGTCGCCTTCGGCAAGCGCGGGCTGGCCTGTCAGCCGGCCATCGTCGGTATCGGTCTGGGCGGCTCCAAGGACACCTCCCTGGTGCTCGGCAAACAGGCCGCGTGTCTGCGTACCGTTGGCGATCGTAATCCGGATCCGCAGATTGCGGCCCTGGAGGAGTCGCTCACCGAGCTCGGCAACTCCATCGGCATGGGGGCGATGGGCTTCGCCGGACGTTCCATGGTGGTCGATACCCACATCGAGGTGGGCTACACGCACACCGGTGGCATGCCGATGGGCGTGCACTGCTTCTGTCTGTCGTCCAGACGCGCGACCGCCCGACTGCATCCCGGCGGTCGTATCGAGTACCGAACCGACCCCCGGTGGTTCACCCCCTACATGCGCAGGAACAGTATCGGATGGCCAGCAACACCGCAAAGCTCGACACAGTCCGTCTGAAGATACCGGTCGGCACCGAGGACCTGGCGGATCTGAAGATCGGCACGGTGGTCTATCTGGACGGTCTGATCATGACCGGCCGGGAAGGGGTGTACCAGCGGCTGCTCGGTGATGGTATGGCACCGCCGGACGATCTGAAGCGCATCGCCAACGTCAACTTCCACTGCTCGCCGGCAGCTTCGGTCAACCGGGACGGCTCGTTCAACATGGGCGCGGTAACAGCGACCGCCAGCTTCCGCTTCGCCAAGTGGTTGCCCAAGTGGTTCGAGCTCAGCGGCTGCAAGATCATCATCGGCAAGGGCGGCATGAGTGAGGCGGACTACAAGAACATCTTCGTGCCCGCCGGTGCCATCTACCTGACCACCGTCGGCTACGGTACCGGTGCACTGCTCGGGCGCGGTATCAAGCGTGTGCAGGCAGTGCACTGGCTCGAGGATCTGGGCATCGCGCAGGCCATGTGGCTGCTCGAGGTGGAGAATTTCGGGCCGCTGCTGGTGGAGAGCG
>JAGRHX010000656.1 GCA_020444775.1 Gammaproteobacteria bacterium | reverse complement strand
GCTGCTGCCAAAGCTGTCACCGGCGAGCTTCGCCAGATTCGTCGGCGAGAACAACAATCCCACCAGCTCCTGCTCGATCGGACGGTAGAGGAAACGCTGTGGAAACCGCGTGAAGATCTGCTCGCCGCGCAGCGCCAGGTAGGCGGCGGGAAAGCTGCCACCGGATACCGAGGAGACCACGTCCAGCTCGTCGAGCAGCGTGCGGCCGGTGTCGTCGATGACCGTCTGATGCAGTGCCTCCAGCGCGCCATAAGCAAAGGCGGCGGCGCGCGTGCCGCCACCGGAGAAGGTGGCGACGACGAACAAGCTGTCGTCGCGGGCATCGGCGGACAGATTGTCGAATCTATAGCCGCTGCTCGCGTCGTAGCGCTGTAGTGGCGGGTTTGGTGGGAAGCTCGCGCAAGCGGCCAGCAGGCTGAGCAGCGACAGGGCTGGCAGAAGCGTCAGCAGCCGGGACCATACGCGCCTCACGAGCCGCCCTCCCGGTTGCGTGTGAAGACCACCTGCAACGGTCGCAGCACCGTGGTGTCACGCACCGTGCACTGCAGCGTGGCCGGGGCGTAGTCGTGCGGCATGCCCAGCGAGAACACGTGCGTGCCGGCGGACACCCGCATCAGGCGGTTGGTCATGCCGGCGGCGACGTTGTCGACCCAGACCTCGCGAATGCTCGGAAAGCTCACGATCACCCATTCCATGCACCATCACTCCCGTGGCAGTCAGCCGTGTGCCGTCCTACACCACGCCACCCCGCCGCCGTCGCGGTCAATCAGTCGGCAGTCGAGTTGTAGGTCATCGGCCTGGCGATGATCAGTCGACCGGGCGGCGCAACGCCGTGCCGATGCTGTCGAAACCAAGCCGCGCGTGGAACTCGCGATGCTGCGCGGCGCGTTCGAGCAGGTCGGTGCCGATCTCGGCGCAGCCACGGCCACGCGCTCGTCCTATCGCGCCCTCGACCAGTCGTGCGCCGACCTCTTCACCACGTCTGGATGGGTCGACGACGAGCTCCTCGATCCGACAGTACTCGGCGCCAAAGCGCATCACCGGCGTGTAGGTGAGTGACACCAGCCCGAGCAGCTCGCCATCGTCCTCGGCCACCAGGATCTCGCCGTTGCCGGTCTGTAGCAAGTTGTCGAACACGTCACCGGCGGCGGCACTCAGGTCCTCGCCGGTTGCCGTGGCGAAATCCTGCAGCAGCTCGATGCAGGCTTCCTTGTCGGCCGCGATGGCCGCTCTGATCGCAATCGTCATCAGCAGCTCTCCAATGCGTAGCGGGTCCATGCTGGTGCTTCCTCGCTGGCGGTTCCAGGCCGGGCGCGCGCGGGCGGACCGCGTCGCACAACGAGCCCCACCTCGCAGCGGAGCACGCGCCGGCCGTGGTCTCAGCGCAGCTTGGGAAACACCTGCTCGGACAGGGCCTCCAGCAGCGCGGTCGGTGCCGCATAGCTCTGCTCGTCACGCCACCAGATGGCGTCGATGTCCAGCGCGGCCAGCTCGCGAACGCGCGCCGCGACGTCCTCGGCCGAGCCCAGGGCGCAATAGGCCTCGACCGCGGCGTCGGCGACGAAAGCCGCGGCGCGCTGCGCCGCGCGCCAGTCCACCGCGTGGCCCAGATCCGGATAGGGATGCTGGATGTCGGGCAGCCGGGTCGGCTTCTCGAGCCCGGCGGCGGCCAGCAGCTCGCCGGCGAAGCGATGCCGGTACAGGCCGGCGGCGCACGGTCGCATCTGCTCGATGGCCCGCGCGCGGTCGTCCTGCACGTGGCCGAACACCACCAGGATCTTGCGCAGCGATCGGCTGTCACGACCGGCACGTTCGAGTCCGGCGTGCACGTGCTGCAGTGCCCAGCGGACCATGCCCGGCGCGGCGCCGACCATGATCAGCACGCCGTCGGCGATCTCTCCGGCGAGCTGCAGCATCTTCGGCCCGGTAGCGGCCAGATAGATGGGCAGGGCTGGTCGCGGTTTGTCGAGCTCGATGCGCAGACCACCGAGCTCGGTCGGCTCACCTTGAAAGATGCTCCGCCACAGCGAGGTGGCTTCACGCATCTGACGCAGCGTGGCGGCCTTGCGTCCGATGATGTAGGCGGAGCTGTAACCGGTGCCGGCAACCAGATCGGCGCGGCCCTCGGACGCATCGTCGACGGTCAGTATCGCGCTCGCGGTGGTGACCGGATGCCGGGTGATCGGATTGGTCACCCCGGGACCCAGGCGTAGCCGGCGGGTGCTGAGCGCCGCACAGGTCAGATGCGGATAGACATCGCGCCAGCGCCCGGCCAGCACCGGCGTGTCGGGCATCCACAGGAACTCGAAACCCGAGGCCTCGGCGCGTTCCGCGAACGCCGCGCTGGCTTGTGGTGGTCCCGCGGTGGGCAGCCTGATTCCCATCTCCAGTGCCATGCCGGTGTTCCTCGTTGGAAGAAGATACTACGGACCTCGCGCGGGCCCGGCGGGCGCGCGCCAGAGTGGATCATGCCTGACCAGGGCTCGTTTTGCGTGCCCGTCTGTCTTCGTGCGGGTGCGCAGTGGCCATGCTATGTTTCATTTTCATGACTACCTCATCGCAAGCGTCGGAACCAGACCGGCCGGCCCGGCCGGATGCACGTGCACGCAGCACCTTGCGGGTCTGCTGCACACTGCATGCCCTGCACGATGGCCTGGTCGACATGCTGTATGCGCTGTTGCCGGTGCTGGCCGAGTTCTTCGGCCTCAACTACGCGCAGGTCGGCATGATTCGGGCCGCGAACAAGGCGGCCACCGCGTCCCTGCAGATCCCGGCCGGTCTGCTCTCGGAGCGTATCGGTGAACGGGTCCTGCTGATCGGCGGAACCGCGCTGGCCGGTCTTGCCTTTCTGGCGCTGGGCCAGGTCAGCGGTTTCCCGATGGTGCTGGCGATGTTCTTTCTCGCCGGCGCCGGCGCGGCGGTGCAGCATCCCCTGTCCTCGGCCATGATCACCGCCGCCTGGTCTGGACCTGGACGGCGGGCCGCGCTCGGCACCTACAACACCTTTGGCGACATCGGCAAGTTCGCGTTCATGGGCCTGGCGGTGCTGCTGCTCGGCGGCGGGCTGAGCTGGACCGTGCCGGTCACCCTGTTCGGTGTGGCCGCGCTGGCCTGCGCCGCGCTCGCCGCCTGGCTGCTGCGGGATGTGTCGGGGCCTTCCCATCATGGGCCGGCCGCGACTGCCAGCGGCCCGCAGCTGAAGACCTCGGGCTGGGGGCTGAAGAATCCGCGCGCGTTTGCCGCGCTGGGCGCGGTCGCCACCCTGGACAGCGCCACCCGCAGCGGCTTCTTGACCTTCGCCGCCTTCTTGATGATCGAGAAGGGGCTGGACGTGGCCTGGGCGGGCTCGGCGGTGCTGCTCGCGCTGCTCGGTGGCATGTGCGGCAAGTTCGCCTGTGGACTGATTGCCGAACGCATCGGCGTGGCCCGTGCCATCATCGTCACCGAGCTGCTCACCGGTATCGGCATCGCCCTGGTGGTGATGCTTCCGGCGATATGGGGATTCGCGCTGCTGCCGTTGCTCGGGGTGGTGCTGAACGGCACCTCCTCGGTCATCTATGGCTCGGTCGGGGATCTGATCGAAGAGGGCCGGCACGCGCGTGCCTTCGGTTTCGTCTACACCCTGGGCTCGGTCTGTGGGATCGTCGCGCCCCTGGCCTACGGCGCATTGGCCGACGCGATCGGCGTGCAGCAGAGCATGTTGATTGCGGCCTTGACCATCCTGCTGACCCTGCCGCTTTGCATCCCGCTGTCGACGGCGCGCGCCTTCCCGGCGCTGCGCCGTCCAACCTGAGCCGCGTTGCGAAGGTCCGGCTGGTGCTCAGCCGGCCCAGATCACGTCGCCGGTGAGCTCGGGCCAGGCGATCGCGCGGGCGGTCTTCGCGGCGGCGGTGCCCGGCGCCAGTGACGCGTCCCAGTGGCCGGCAACGATTCGCCGGCCGGTGAAGCCGTTCGATTCGTCACGCATCAGCCATTGAATGGGCGGCGCCATCACCGCCGGTCGCAGCATCTTCTGGCGCGGAATGCCGATGTCGGCGACGAATTCGGTATCGGTGGGGCCGCCCGGCACCACCACGTTGACCGTGATGCCGCTGCCGTCCAGCTCCTTGGCCCAGACCGCGGAGGTCGATTCCAGGGCCGACTTGGACGCGCCGTAGGGCTGAACCCGATGCATGGTCAGATAGCTGGTGGTGTTGTTGACGATCCGGCCCCAGCCGGCGGCTTTCAGATGCGCGATGCCGGCCCGCGTCATGTTCACCGCGCCTATCACGTTGACCTCGAAGAAGCGTCGCCAGACGTCCGGGGTCAGCTCCTCGATACCGGGCAGGTTCTTCTCCGCGTCCGCGCGCAGGCTGCTGACGCCGATCCCGGCATTGTTGACCAGCCCGTGCAGCGCGCCGAAGCGGTCGATGGTCTGCGCCACCGCGGCCCGACAACTCTCCTCGCTGGTGATGTCGGCGCCGACGATGAGCAGATTATCGCGGCTGCCGAGCGCGGCGCGGCACTGTTCCAGCGCCTGCTCGTTGATGTCGACGATGGTGATCCGGTGACCATCGTCGAGCAGGGCCTCGGCGACAGCCCGGCCTATGCCACGTGCGGCGCCGGTGATGATGACGGATCGGGAACGGTTGCTCATGATCGATTCTCGTGGCGAGTCGGAACATTCGGCAGCGGCGCACGCGAATCGCGGGTCACCGCTCAGCCGCGCGATCGGGCCCTCAGCAGATTGCGCTGGATCTTGCCGCTGACGGTCTTTGGCAGATCGTCGACGAACTCGACGAGCCGCGGGTACTTGTACGGCGCGGTGACCGACTTGACGTGGTCCTGCAGCGCTTGGATGAGCGCTGCGTCGGCCGTGTAGCCCTCAGCCAGCACCACGAAGGCCTTGACCAGCTCGCCACGTGCCGCGTCGGGCACGCCCACCACCGCGCTCTCACGCACCGCCGGATGCTCGATCAGGGCATTCTCCACCTCCTGCGGTCCGATGCGGTAGCCGGAGGAGTTGATGATGTCATCGCTGCGACCGATGAAGTGCAGATAGCCGTCGGCATCGATGCGCACGTTGTCACCGGTCAGGAACCAGCGCGCGCCGCGATCCGTCACATAGGCGGCCGCGGTACGGTCGGGATCGTTCCAGTAGCCCAGCATCAGCTGCGCGTTGGGGGCGCGTATCGCGAGCTGTCCCTGACCGGGACCGTCGACGATGTGACCGTCTTCGGCGTGCAGACCGATGACGACCCCCGGCAAGGGCTTGCCCATGGCGCCCGCCCGTACCGGCATGCACGGATAGTTGAGCACTGTCATCAAGGTTTCGGTCTGGCCGTAGCCGTCGAGCAGCGGCACTCCGGTCATGCGCGTCCAGGCCTCCAGCACTTCGGGATTCACCGACTCACCGGCGGAGACGCTCAAACGTAATGCCGACAGATCGAAGTCACCGGCATCCAGTGCCACCAGGCGTCTGAGCTCGGTGGCCGCCGCGCAGAACACGCTGACCCGATAGCGTTCGAGCAATGCCAGACGTTGCCGGGCGTCGAACGGACCCTCGTAGAACAGCACGCAGCTGCCCTGGCTCCAGGGACCGAACAGGATGCTGGTGCCGGCCTTCGACCAACCGGTGTCGGCGGTGCACCACATCACGTCCTCGGGCCCCAGATCCAGCCAGTACCAGGCCGATACCCGCCAGGCATGAATCGCGCGTGAGGCATGACACACGCCCTTGGGATTGCCGGTGGAGCCTGAGGTGTAGTACAGGATTGCCGGCTCCTCGGCGCCCAGATCGCAGGGCTCGAAGTCGGCCGGGGCGGGCTCCAGGGTGGCCAGGTCGGTCCAGCCCGGGCGCTGGCCATCGACACAAAGTCGCACCCGCAAAGCCGGGATGGTGGCGAACTTGTCGCACTCGTCGCGCACGCTGATGGCGCCGATGGCGCCGGAGTGCTGGACCCTATAGGCCAGATCCTTGCCGGTCAGCATGGTGATGCACGGGATCGGCACCGCGCCGATCTTCATGCATGCCACCAGTGCGACCTGCCAGTGGGCGATGCGTGGCAGCATGACGATCATGCGATCGCCACGACTCACCCCGGCCTTGCGCAGCCAGCTCGCGAGCCGATCCGACTCGCGTTTGATGTCGGAGAAGCGGTAGCGCTGCTCGTTACCCTCGGCGTCCACCGCGATCAGCGCGGTGCCATCACGCTCCCGGGCCCAGCGATCGACCACATCGCGGCCGAAGTTGAAGCGTTCGGGCGTGTCCAACCGGTGGTCCCGGTAGCACGCCGCGTAGTCGTTCATGTGATGCGGATTGCTCACGGTCCTGTTGCGGGCAACCTGAAGGGGGCAACGTGAAGGGGCAGCTCGAGGGCCAGCTCCCGGTCGACGCGCGGCCCGGCGGCTGGGCCGCGCCTGGCCTGGCCGGTATCAGCCGCCGTCGGCTTCGTTGGGTTCGCGGGAGACCTGCACGTTGCCGTCAACGACCCGTACCGAGTAGGTCGCGACCGGCTCGTAGGCTGGCGGCGTGAGCGCCTCGCCGGTGCGGATGCTGAAGCACGCGCCGTGCAATGGACAGATGATCTCGTCGCCTTCGATATCGCCGTCGGTGAGCATCGCGAAATCGTGCGAGCAGACGTTGTCGATCGCGAAGTAATCACCGTCGACGTTGATCACCGCAACGTTGTTGTCGCCGATCTCCACACACTTGAAGCCACCCGGTGGCAGGTCGCTCTCGTGGGCGACATCGATCCAGTCAGACATCATCGAGCTCCATCAGCACGTCATCATTGATTCGTTCACCGACGGCCTGCGGGTATAGACCCTGAGTTCGGCCTCGGCCATCGATGCGGCCATCGATGCGGCCATCGATGTGGCCATCGGGCATCGACGCCGAGGCGCGAGCGGCCGGCGGTGGTTGGCAGATCGGTAGGGAAGCCGGCGCGCGCCGCGTGCCGGGGCACGCCGGCAAAGGTCGAGGCCTCAGAGCAGACCCAGCTCCAGCTTGACCTCCTCGGGCATCATATCAATGGTCCACGGCGGGTCCCAGACCAGCTCGACGCTGGCAGAGCTCACGCCGTCGACCGCGCCGACCCGTGCCTCGACGTCGCCGGGGAAGGTCTGGGCCACCGGGCAGCCGGGCGTGGTCAGGGTCATGGTGACGTCGACCGCGCCGTCCTCGTCGATGTCCACGTCGTAGATCAGCCCCAGGTCATAGATGTTGACCGGTATCTCGGGGTCATAGATCTCGCGCAAGGTGGCGATGATGCGTTCACGCAGCTCGTCGTGCCCGGCCGCCGTGCCGCGTGGGGCGCTGTCGCCGCCGGGCTCGGCCAGATCACGTGGCTCGATGTTGTCGTGCGGGTTTTCCATTGCGTTCAACCAGTCAATCGGTGATGAATCTGACTCGTGCCTGTCGTCGCTCATGTTCGGTTCTCATGCCGGGCCCGTACGCGGCAGCGCTTGTCCGCTGGTGTCGCCTCAGGCGGTCAGCATCTGCCTGGCTTTCCAGATCGCCTTGACCAGCGCGTCGATCTCGTCGGTCGTGTTGTAGCAGGCCAGCGAGGCACGCGCGCTGGCAGCCAGTCCGAAATGCTCGTGCAAGGGCATCGCACAGTGGTGGCCGACCCGGATCGCGACCCCCTGGCTGTCGACGATGGTGCCGACATCGTGGGCGTGCGCGCCGTCGATCACGAAGGAGATGATCCCGGCCTTGCGCCGCGACTGGCCGATGATTCGCAGGCCATCGATCTCGCCGAGCGCGGCGGTCGCGTACTCGAGCACCGCGTCCTCGTGGGCGGCGATGCGCTGGATATCCAGGCTGCCGATGTAATCCATGGCCGCGGCCAGGCCCACCGCGCCACCGATGTTGGGCGTGCCGGCCTCGAACTTGTGTGGCACCTGGTGATAGGTGGTGCCCTCGAAGCTGACCGTGCGGATCATCTCGCCGCCGCCCTGATAGGGCTGCATCTGCTCGAGCAGCTTGCGCCGGGCCCACAGCACGCCTATCCCCGTGGGGGCGTAGATCTTGTGCCCGGAGAAGGCATAGAAATCACAGTCCAGGGCCTGCATGTCCAGGCGCAGGTGCGGCGCGCCCTGCGCGCCGTCGAACATCACCAGCGCGCCCACCTCGCGTGCCATCGCCGCGATCTGCTGGACCGGATTGATGGTGCCGAGCGCGTTCGACACGTGTGTAACCGAAACCAGACGCGTGCGCGGACCGAGCAGCTCGCGGAACGCATCCATGTCCAGCTCGCCGATATCGGTCACCGGAATGGGCCGGAGCCGCGCGCCGGTCTGCTCGCAGACCATCTGCCAGGGCACGATGTTGGAATGATGCTCCATCATCGAGACGATGATCTCGTCGCCTTCACGCAACGTCGGCCGGGCCCAGGCCTGGGCGACCAGGTTGATGCTCTCGGTGGTGCCGCGCGTGAAGACGATCTCGGCGCTGTCGGTGGCGTTGACGAACTGTGCGGCGCGTGTTCGCGCGTGCTCGTAGGCGTTGGTGGCACGCTCGCTCAAGGCGTGCACGCCGCGATGCACGTTGGCGTTGTCGTTCTCGTAGTAATGAGTCAACGCATCGATCACGGCGCGTGGCTTCTGCGAGGTCGCACCGTTGTCCAGATAGACCAGCGGCTTGCCGTGCACCTGCTGATGCAGGATCGGGAACTCCGCTCGGATGCGCTCGACGTCGTACAGATTACTGCCGGTGAGCGATGGCGTGTCGCTGGTCGCGTTCATGACATGATGCTCCTGAGCTCGTTCGCGTGCGGCAGCGAGTCGAGCAGGGTGTCGGCGATGAATGCCTTGATCGGTGCGAGCTCCATGCGCTCGATGATGTCCTGGCCGAAACCATGGGTGAGCATGGCGCGGGCCATCGGCGCCGGGATGCCGCGTGAGCGCAGATAGAACAGCATGCTTTCGTCGAGCTGACCGATGGTCGCGCCGTGACTGCATTTCACATCGTCGGCGTAGATCTCGAGCTCCGGCTT
>JAGRHX010000655.1 GCA_020444775.1 Gammaproteobacteria bacterium | reverse complement strand
TCGATGCCGGCTATGGCACCTGGTATCTGGAGGACCTGGTCGGTAAGAAGAAGGCCAAGGAGATGTGGTACTGCAACCCCAAACTGACGGCGCGTGAGGCGCTCGAGCTGGGGCTCATCAACCGCGTGGTCCCCGACGAAGCGCTGGCCGCGGAAACCCGCAAGTTCGCCGAGGAGGTCGCCGCCAGGGGAAGCTTTGCGCTGGCCTCGGTGAAGGCGGCGTTCAACGCCCGTCACGGTGGCGTGTCCGGCCTCAGCCGTATGGCCCATGACCTGCTGCTCGCCGGCTATCTGCCCGGTCGGGAAGCGAAGGAGCTGAACAAGTCGTTTGCCGAGCGACGCGCGCCGGACGCCGACGAGTTCGGTCATTGATCGGCGGTCGGATGTCATCGATGTTCCGTGTACGAGCACCGCGAGGCCCGAATAGATGCGTGCTTTTCTGACCTTGCACCACCCTGCCCGGGCTCGCGAGCACTACGCGCGCGGGCTGTGGCAGGCTGACACCTTCTACACGCTGCTGGCACAGCACGCCCAGGCGCGCCCCGAAGCGCTCGCACTGCGAGATTCGCGTGGCGCGCTGAGCTGGCGCGAGGTGCAGGTGCGTGCCGATGCGCTGGCCGCGGATCTGAATGAGGCCGGTCTGACGCCTGGCGATCGTGTATCGCTGTGGATGTCGAATCGAAACGAAGCCGTGATTGCCTTTCTCGCATGCTCACGACAGGGCTATGCCTGCAATCCCTCCTTGCATCGCACCTACACGGTCGCGGAGATCGTCGAGCTGCTCGGGCGTCTGGGCAGCGCGGCCTTCATCACCGAGCCGGGATGGGGCGCGGACGGCGCGCAGGTGTCACTCGAGGAACGCCTCGCCGATCTGCCCGTGCTGCGCAAGGTCTACGATGCCGCCGCCGGTCTGCCACAGGCTGGTCCAGCACCGCCTGCACCACCGCACTCGGACCCCGATACCGTTGCCTATCTGGCCTTCACCTCCGGTACGACGGGGGCTCCCAAGTGCGTAATGCATTCGAGCAACACGCTGATGGCCAATCCGCGCGACATGGTGCGCGATTGGGGCGTGGACACGCGCACCCGCCTGCTGACCCTCAGTCCGCTGTCGCATCACATCGCGTGGGTGGCCGTATCGCAGTGGTTGCTCTCCGGCTGCGAGCTGATCATCGACGATCCACCTGCCGGGCAGAGCAAGCTGGATTGGTTGATTGAGACCGCCGCCACCTACGTGATGGGGGTCCCCACCCACGCCATGGACATGCTGGCCGAGCAACAGCGGCGTGAGCTCGCGCGGCTCGGTGACGTGCAGACCTTCTACATGGCCGGCTCGCCGATCCCACCGAGCGTTGCCGCGGCCTTCGTCGAGCAGGGGATCAAGCCGCAGAACGTCTACGGCATGACCGAGAACTCCTCGCACCAGTACACCCATCCAGATGACGACACCGAGACGATTGTTCAGACCTGCGGTCGGGGCGGCCCGGCCTACGCCATCCGCATCTTCGACAGCGAGAATCCGGACATCGAGCTCGGCGTGAACGAGGTCGGACAGATTGGTGGCCATGGCGCGGCGTTGATGTTGGGTTATTTCGGGAATCAGGAGGCGACCGAGTCGAGCTTCAATCGCGACGGTTGGTTCTTGTCCGGAGATCTTGGCTCGCTCGACGAGCAGGGCAATCTGCACGTGGTGGGCAGGCTCAAGGACATGGTCATTCGCGGTGGGCACAATATCTATCCAAGCCACGTGGAAGCCGTCGCGGTGCGCCATCCGCGGGTCGACAAGGTCGCGATCTTCGCCGTGCCCGACGAACGGCTGGGCGAGCGTGCCTGTATCGCAATCGAAGGCAGCGCGGAGCCAGCCGAGCTGCTCGCGCATCTCGGCAAACAGGGCGTCTCGCGCTATGACATGCCGGAGTACTTCCTGCGTGTCGAGGGTTTCCCACTCACCGCGAGCGGTAAGATCCTCAAACGTGAGCTCGTCGAGCGCGCCAGACGCGGCGAGCTCACGCTGACACCGATTCGATACCAGCCAAGCGAGGAGACATCATGAGCGTCGAGCTGACGCGCCGTGACGAGGCCGCGGTGCTCGTCTTGAACAGGCCGCAGGCGTTGAACGCGCTGTCCTTCGAAATCCTGCGTGACATCGATCGCGCGCTGGCCGAGGCCGCCGATAGCGACGCACGGGTGCTCATCGTCACCGGCGCGGGAGAAAAGGCTTTCTGTGCGGGCGCGGACATCAAGGAGCTGCGCGGGCGCAGCCTGACGCAACAGAAGCAGGGCGCGAGGCTCGGACAGCGGATCTTCGCTCGGCTCGACGACTATCCATTTCCGTCGATCGCGCTCATCAACGGCTATGCGTTCGGGGGCGGACTGGAGCTGGCCCTGGCCTGCACGTTTCGTCTGGCCACGCCCAACGCCAAGATGGGCCTGCCCGAGATCAAGCTCGGACTGATCCCGGGCTACGGCGGTACTCAACGTCTGCCGCGGGCGATAGGCGAGGCGCGCGCGCTGGAGATGATCCTCACCGGCGCCACGGTCGATGCCGAGGAAGCGGCTCGGATCGGTCTGGTGCATCGACTGCTGGACAGCGATGACCCGATGACGCAGGCGTTGAGCTTCGCACGTCGTTTCACCGGCTTCAGCCTGCCGGTGCTCGGCTTTGCCCGCGAGGCCGTGACTCGGGCGCTGGATGTGCCGCTGCACGAGGGATTTGCCATCGAGGCGGATCTGTCGACCCTGGCGTTTCGCACGCGAGATGCCGAGGAGGGCATGGCGGCGTTCGAGGAGAAGCGCAAGGCAGAGTTTCGCGATGAGTGAGGCCGAGCAAACCGTGATCACCGGTGCGAGCCGTGGCATCGGCGCGGCCATCGCGAGCACCCTGGCCGCGGCCGGTCACACGGTGGTCGGCTTGTCGCGCAGCGGTGAGTCCGCGGCCGGCACCGGAATCCGCTGTGACGTCACCGACGAGGCGGCGGTCGGCGCCGCGCTCGCGGGCATTGCCGAGCGTGGCCCGATCCGTGCGCTCGTCAACAATGCGGGCGTGCATCTGACGAGCCCCGCGGCGAAGCTGAGCACGCAACGTTACGAGCAGGTGATGCAGCTCAACGCGACCGCCGTCATGGTCCTGTGTCGGGAGGCATACCCGTACCTCAAGGCGCACGGTGCCGGTCGCATCATCAATATCGGCTCGTTCTTCGACAAGCTGGGTGTGCCGGACAACGTCGCCTACTGCGCATCGAAGGCGGCGGTGGCGGCCATCACCCGCTGCCTGGCGGTCGAATGGGCGGTCGATGGTATCGCCGTGGTGAACCTCGCTCCGGGCTATGTCGAGACCGATTTGAATCGCGACTATCTCAGCCGGCCCAAGGTGCAGGACTTCCTGCGCGGACGCATTCCGGGCGGGCGGGTCGGAACCGTCGATGAGGTGGCGCGTCTGGTCAAGGCCGTTCTTGACGCGGACGTCGGCTACCTGACCGGCGAGACCATCTACATGGACGGCGGGCATGGGATGAACCACTGATGAGGATTTTCGACCAGTTAGCCGGACATCGAGCATTCGAGGAGGACGAGCGTCTGATCCTCGATCAGGTGCAGCGGGTCGCCGACGAGGTCATCGCGCCGGCCGCGGCGGAGCTCGATCGCAGCGGTGAGTTTCCGTGGGACAACATCCGCGCGCTCAACGAGCTCGGTCTGAACGCGATCTTCGTGCCGGACGCCTATGGCGGTTCGTTGACCCGCTATCGCCTGTACCTGGAGTGTGTGGCGATCATCTCCGCGGCCTGTGCTTCCACCGGCATCATCTACGCGACGACCTTCCATGGCATGAAGCCGCTCATCGACTTCGGTACCGAGGCCCAGAAGCAGCGTCTGCTGCCACGCATCGCGCAGGGTGGACTCGGTGCCCTGGCGATCACCGAGGCTCACGCCGGCTCGGATGCGACCGGCATGCGCACCCGCTTCACGCCCGACGGTGACGACATCGTCGTCGATGGCGCCAAGCTGTTCATCTCCTCGGGCGACGTGGCGGACCTCATCTTGCTGTTCGGCAAGTGGAGCGAGATCGATGACTCCAAGCGCGCGATCAGCGTGCTCGTGCTGGAGAAGGGCACACCGGGTTTCGAGGTTGCAGGGGTCGAACGGAAGATGGGCCATCGCGCCTCGTCGACCGCCGCGCTGCGCTTCGAGGGCTGTCGTGTGCCGCGCGAGAACCTGCTCGGCGAGCCGGGCGACGGGCTCGCCATCCTGCTCGCCTCGCTGAACAAGTCGCGTCCCAGCGTCGCCTGTCATGCGATCGGCATCGCCCGTGCCGCGTTCGCCGACATGGTCGCGTACATGAACGAGCGCGCTCAGTCGCGACGCAAGATCATCGAGTTCCAGGCCAACCAGTTCATGCTGGCCGATCTGGCGACCGAGCTTGCCCTGTTGGAACGCTGGATCGACTACGTTGCCGAGCTGGTCGATGGCGGCAGTCAGGACTACGGGCTGGAAGCTTCGATCGCCAAGCTGCGTGCGTCCGATCTCGCCATGCGCATGACCACCGAGGCGGTGCAGATGCACGGCGGCTACGGTTATTGCAGCGACTTCAGGGTCGAGCGGCTGATGCGCGATGCGAAGATCACGCAGATATGGGAGGGCACCAACCAGGTGCATCGTCAGCTGATAGGACGGAGTTTTCAATCCAGATGAGCGCAATCAAGAAGGTGGGCGTGTGCGGCGCA
Source organism: Gammaproteobacteria bacterium (assembly GCA_020444775.1). The sequence goes on along the minus strand of JAGRHX010000655.1, from coordinate 2,275 downwards.
GCGGGCACCATGGGCTCGGGTATCGCCATCGTCGCGGCGCGCGCAGGATTCGAGACGGTGTGTTTCGACCGTGCCGAGCAGCCGCTCGCCGCGGCTCGTGCGCAAACCCAGAGCTTCTTCGGCCGGTCCGTCGAGCGCGGTCGCATGAGCGAGGAAGAGCGCGATGCGGCCATGGCCCGGCTCACCCCAGCCACCGAGATCGAGGCCCTGGCCGACTGTGACCTGGTGATCGAGGCCGTGTTCGAGGACCTTGCTGTCAAGCGCGAGCTGCTTGGCCGGCTCGACCGTGCATGTGAGGCGCATACGATCTTCGCTTCGAACACCTCCACCTTGTCGATCACCGAGATCGCGGCGGGCTGTGATCGCCAGGACAAGGTCGTCGGCATGCACTTCTGCCTGCCCGCGCAGCTGATGAAGCTCATCGAGATGTCTCCCGGGGTCAATACCTCCGATGAGACCTTCGAGACGGCCTGGGTCTGGACCAAGGCCGTCGGGCAGCTGCCGGTGAAGACCCAGGACAAGCCTGGCTTCATCCTCAATGCCCTGCTGGTGCCCTTCAACAATGATGCCATCCGCGCGGTCGAGGCCGGTGTCGCCAGCCCGGCGGACATCGACAAGGCCATCAAGTCCGGGTTGGGCTACAAGATGGGACCCTTGGAGCTGATCGATCTGGTTGGACTCGATACCCAGGTGCTGCTTTGCGAGGCCTTCTACCCGGTGACCCTGGACCCGCGGGCCGCGGCTCCGCCGCTGCTCAAACGTATGGTGGCGGCGGGACACCTCGGGCGTAAGAGCGGTCGTGGGTTCTATGTGTATGACGGCAATCGGATGTTTGGCGCATGAAGTACTCCATCGTGCAAGGCGGCGAGAGCCGCTCGTTTCCGCCCGGTGACGCGTTCCTGGATGGGGCGAGCGAGGCCGGCGAGGTGATGATCTACCTGGGCGTAGAGCCGGTGGCCGACCCCGCGAGAATCGCGATCCTGGTCGAGCTGGACACCGAGTGCCTGGGCGTGCACACCGGCGAGGACGCTGGTCGTGAAGGCTCGAACATGCTGGGCTTCGCCCGCTATCGAAACGGCGACGGCCCGCCATCGAAGCTGGTGGAGCTGGTGCGCCAGCCACGCACGCCTGACAGCGCCATCGAGGCGGCACGCTCGGTGTTCGAGGACGCCGGGCTCGACGTGGTCGTGTGCGCGGACCATGCCGGGCGCATCATCGACCGTCTGGTTCGACCGAAGTACAACGCCGCGTTGCGTTTTCTGGACGAGGGGCTGGCGAGCGCCGAGGACATGGACCTGACCTGCAGGCTCGGCCTGGGTTACCCCGATGGCCCTATAGAGCGTGTGGTCGGAGGTGGGCTGGCGAGGCACTACGACATCAGTCGGGCGTTGTTCGAGGTCCATGGCGGCGCGGGCTATGCGCCGGCACGTCGCTCGCTGGTGGCCAGGCAGCGTCAGCGTGAGTGAGGTGATGGCTGAGTTGGCTCGTTTTCACAACCGCCGTTGAATCCATCGCGCGCGGTAGCCACCAGCGGCGCGCGAATGCGGGTGTCGAGAAGGATTCAGTCTGCCTCGGCCTTTGCGATGGTGGAGGTCGAGAAGCGTGCCGGCCCGCTCCGGGGACTCGCCCGCAGGCGGATCGCTCGGAGCCCTTCCGACCGGGCGACGCGTCCGGGTTCTAGCTGGAAAGCAGGCGGACGGTGCCCGTCCAATCCCGCTCGAGTGTATGCCTCAGTATGCCTCACGGGCGGTCTGGAGCCGCTGCCTGAAGATTGACGCTGCTTGCTTGACCTCTCACGCCCAGCACGTGCCGCTATCCCTCTGACAGATAGGTTCTTTTCCCAACGCGTCTGCAGACATGCAGATGCTCGGTCGCTTCATCGAGGCCTGGCAGACGCTGATCTCATTTCACAATCTCGCCACCGGCGCGTTATCCGTCCGTGATGTTGATGTGAAGATCCGCGACTAGACTTGGATTCATGGTTCGACACCTCGTCGCAACCGTACCCTGGAGACCGGACCAAGACCTGGTCCAGACCCTCCAGGGGGCCGCGTCAACTCCGATCGACTTCATGTTCGACTTCCTTTGACTTCCAAGGAGACATCAATGAGCACTGTCAAGACCAACACCAGCCTCGCACTTGCCGCCACCGCCGCCGCGATGTTTGCCCTGGCGCCGCTCAGCGCGAGCGCGGAAGGCGACAAGGTCCAGTGCATGGGCGTCAACTCCTGCAAGGGTCAAAGCTCGTGCGCGACTGCGAGCAGCTCGTGCAAGG
>JAGRHX010000654.1 GCA_020444775.1 Gammaproteobacteria bacterium | reverse complement strand
GGCAGCTTTGGCAGCAGCGATCTGGCCGCCGAGTTCTACGATCGCGAGGTGTTCGAAGGCGGCACCTATGCGGACGTGATTGCGCGCGGCCGGCGACCGTTCGTGATCCTCAACGCCACCGACATGAGCACCGGTCAGCGCTTTCCGTTCATCCAGGATCAATTCGATCTGATCTGCTCGGATCTAGCCGCCATTCCGGTCGCACGCGAGGCCGCCGCCTCGTCCGCGTTCCCCTTGGGCCTGACCCCGCTGACCTTCGAGAACCATGCCGGCACCTGCGGCTACACACAGCCCGCCTGGGTGGCGCTCGCCGAGTCGGACCGCGCCGAGCACGTCAACATGCCGCGCATCAAACGCGCCGACAATCGCCTCTCCTTCACCGCAACGGGCGCGGCGCGCCGCGACTACGTGCATCTGACCGACGGTGGCGTGTCGGACAATCTCGGTCTGCGTGGCCCACTGACCGCGATCGCCACCAGCAATCATCCCTGGAGCATCCTCACTCGCCTGAATCGCGGCGCGATCCAGAAGCTGGTGGTGATCGTCGTCAACTCGGCCTCGGACCCGAGCACCGATCGCGACCGTAGCCCCGGCGTGCCGGGTCTGGTCGATACCCTGTCCACGGCCGCGAACGTGCCCATCGACACCGTCACCAGCGACAGTATCGAGCAGCTACGCCTGAGCTTCGACGCCTTCAACCAGGATGCGCGGCTGGTGAAGGACTGCAAGGCACTGGCCGCAAGTCTGGGACCACAATGCACGCTCGATCTGCCGACGCCCGATCCGGTCGAGCTGTATGTGATCGAGGTCGCCTTCGACTTCATCGCCGACCCCACGCAGCGCCACTGGTTCAAGAACATTCCCACGAACTTCGGGCTGCCGCGCGAGACCATCGACCGGCTGCGCGAGACGGCCGGCACGCTACTCAGGTCGGACCCGCAGTTCGTACGTCTGATGGCGGACCTGAAGCAACGCTGAAGCTCGCGTTCCGAACGTCGAGATCAGCGGCGCAGATACCAGAGCACGAGGCTGACGAGCAGCGCCGCGCCGACCAGCGCATGCAACGCTTGTGGGGACAGCGGGCCGCCGAGCAGAACACCGGTGAGCAACGGCCCCAGCGCGGCGCCGAGGTCACGCCAGGCCTGCATACGTGCCACCGCGTGCAGGGTCGAGTCGCGTTCATCCGTGGCTTGCGCGATGACCGCGGGCCCCACCGAGGCGATCGCGCCGCGGCCGATGAGCAGCAGCACCGATCCGGCCACCAGCACGCTGACGCTGACGGCCAGCATACCGGTCGCGATCAACGCGACCGAGAACAGGAACACCCGCGAGGCGCCCAGGCGATCGGCGGCGATGCCCAGCAGCGGCGCCGCCGCGGCCTCGCTGAAATGACGCAGGGCATGCAACAGACCGCCGGAGAACACGGCCGCGGCCAGGTCCATGCGTTCGGCCAGCATCAGCGTGATCGACACCGAGAACACACCATCGACGCCGACACCGGCCCAGAAGAACACCAGGTCGATGCTGCGCGGACGACCCAGCGCGCTGCTGAGCAACGAGCGAAACGCCTGGCGGGCACGGCCGTGACCGGCAACCCGCGTCGCCGCCGCGGTCGGTTCCCGCACGGCATCACCCGCCGCGGACACCGGAGCCTCACGCACGGCGGGTAACAACAGCGCAATCGGCACGGCCAGCAGCGACAGCGCGCCGAGCAGGACGAAGGTCTCACGCGGCCCCAGCACCGCCACCAGCGCGCTGCCACCCACCAGGGCCACGACCGGCCCCACGCGTTGAACGGTTCGACTCAATCCGACCCGGGTGCCGGCGCGGGCCCGGTAACGCATCGAATAGTCGAGCGTGACCAGCAACAGACTGGCATAGGACAGGCCCCACAGACAGCGCGCGAGCAACAGCACCGCCTCGCCACGACCCAGGCCATAGAGCATGGTGGAGATGGCGGCGGTGAGCGCGGCGATCACACACAGACGACGCGAGCCCAGACGCTCCGCCAGCTTCGCCACGCCGCCATAGACCAGCACCCGCACGAATCGGTTGGCCGACAGCAGCACACCGACCCAGACCAGGCTCACGCCGAAGGCGGTGGCATGCAACGGCAGCACCGCATACAACAGCGCATCGCCGAGCAGCGCCAGCGACAGCACCGCCGAGGACCCCAGCACCGGCCACCAGGCCATATCGGCGCTGGACGGGCCGGCGGCGGCCCCGTTCAGCGGGCTACCATCGGCCGCGAGCCGACGTTGACCCGAGCACGCTGGATGATGGCCGTCATACCAGTCCCTCGGCACCGGCGACCGCGATCAGCCTGCCGCGCCCGCCACGGGCACGGGCCAGACGGACGGCGAGCTCGCGCTGTCCGTCGCGCAGACCGGCGGCGATCAGGGTGTTGAGAACCAGATCGCGTTGCGCCCGACTGCCACCGATACGCACCACCTCATCGAGCACCGGCTGCAGCAGCGCCACTACCTCGGCGTGCAGGCCTTGTCTGAAGGCCGCGGCGGCACGGGCGATGATCGGCACGACTGGCCCCGCGGCCAGACGCTGCTCGACGTCCGCCCGCTCCAGATCGTCGATGAACACGGACAGCGCGTCCCAGTCCTCCAGAGCAGCCAGGCAGAACGCCAGGTGCACATCGACGAAGATACCGGGCTTGGGAAACTGCGCCTGCAGATACTCGCGCATCCGTCGCCAGCGGGCCGCACTCACCGTGATGCCGGCGAGCTCGGCCCGCCAGAGCAGGGACACGCCGTCGGTGACCACATTGATCGGCGGGCTCACCGACACATCGGGCCAGCAGTTCTCCAGATACGATTTCCACATCGCCTCATGGTCGTGCTCGAGCATCTCGACCATGGCCATGTGCCACCACAGATGACAGTGCATCTGTCCCTCGGGCGCATAGCCGGGCAACCAGTTCTGCAAGAACTCGGCGGCGGCCTGGTCCTGGCCGGTCTCGTAGAGCGCGTGCGCATAGATGTGCGCGGCGTTGGCATTGTCACGATTCAGGTCCAACGAGCGCTCCACCAGGCGCTGGCCGGCGACCGCCTGACCGTTCTCGATCAAGGCAAAGGCCTGGGCGGAGAGGAACCACCAATCGTCGCCGTAGTGGCTGGCGAGCGGCGCGAGCAGCTGCACCAGCTCGGGCTCGCGCCCGGACCGGCCGCTGAAGCCGAACAGGCCGAAGACCCCGACCGAAGGTGAGAGCGCCACGGCATCGAGCGGATGGGCATCGAGCTGTTGACGGGTCAGGCTCAGCGCCTGCGCCCCGCGGCCGTTGACCAGCGCCTCGAAGATCCGCGTGTGCACCTGCTCGCGTGGTGTTGCCTCGCTGGCCAGCTCGACCGCGGTCGTGGCGCTGGCACGCGCCTCCTCCGGCTCATTGGCGAGCTGCTTGACCCGTGCGCGTGCGGCATGGGCGAGGGCAAACAACGGGTCGGCGGTGATGGCATGCTCGAACGAGCTCAGGGCCCCCGCTTGTGCCCCCAGCAGCTGGTCCACGCCCGCCACGTAGGCGTCGCGAGCCGCTTCCGACGAGGTGCTGAGCGGCAGACCGTAGCGATCCCAGAGCATCGACGCTTCTCCCAGTTACGATTGCAGTTACGATTCGAAAACACAAGCATCGCATCCACCACCGGCGCAGGCCAGTGCCGTGCCGATGGTCGCCGGATGCTGGCCGGCTCGTGCCCCGGGGCGCCGCCGGGACGACGCTGGTGTAGAGTCCACGCCCTGGTCGTTGCCATCGGTGCCGCGTGTACGTCGACATCCATACCCACCTGACCCACGAGCGCTTCGCCACCGATCGCGAGGCGGTGATCGATCGCGCCCGTGGCGCCGGTCTGGGCGCAGTGGTGGTCAACGGTCTGGAGCCGGTTTCGAATCGCGCCATCCTGCAGATGGCGCGCGAGCACGACATCATCGAGCCGGCCCTGGGCATCTATCCGATCGACGCGGTCTGCGACCGCCTGCCGGATGACTTCAGTCTGGACGTCGCGGTGTTCGATGTAGCCGCGGAGATCGAGTTCATCGGTGAGATGGCCGCGCAAGGTGCGTTGTGCGCGATCGGCGAGTGCGGGTTGGACGGCTACTGGGTGGACGAATCCACCTTCAGCGCCCAGGAACAGGTCTTCGAAGCGCTGGTCGACATCGCCATGCGCAACGATCTGCCGGTCATCATCCATACCCGCAAGCGCGAGACCCGCGCGGCCGAGATACTCCGTCACCTGGGCGCGCGGCGGGTCGACTTCCATTGCTATGGCGGACGTGTGAAGAACGCGATTCGCTGGGCCAACGAGGATGGCTGGTGGTTCTCCATACCGGCCAACGCGCGCCGCAACGAGGCCTTCAGCAAGATGCTCGAGGAGCTCCCGGCCGAGCGCATCCTCACCGAGACCGACGCACCCTATCTGTCGCCGGCACCCGGGCAGCGCAGCGAGCCGGCCGACGTGACCGGCACCGTGGCGCTGCTCGCCGAGCTGCGTGGCTGGTCGCTGGAGCAGGCCCGGGCACAGGTCTGGCGGAACTTCCTGGAGCTACGCGACTGAGGATCGGCGTCCGCCAGCGGCCGGGCACCACGATCCGGTGGACATCAGTCTCCGCCCGGCTTGCCCAGCGCGCCGCTCGCGCGCAGCTGCTCGATGTCCGCGTCATCCTTGCCGAGTAGCTCACGCAGCACCTGCTCGGTGTGCTCGCCGAGCAGCGGTGGCGGCCGCCGGTCCAGACGCACCGGGCTTTCCGACAGCTTGAGCGGCGAGCCCACCACCTTGATGCGACCCGCGGTGGGATGCGGCAGCTCGGCCAGCATGTTCCGCTCCAGCACCTCGGGCGCGGCCATCACCTCGGCAATGGAGCGCACCGGCACGAACGGGATGTCGGCTGCGGCCAGACGCCGCATCCATCCCTCTCGGGTGTCGCGCCGCATGCCCTCGCGCATGAAGTCCTCGAGCACCCCCAGATTCTGGCTGCGCGCCAGATTGGTGGCGAAACGCGGGTCTTCGGCGGCCTCCGGGTGTCCCATCGCGCGGACCAGCCGCCGGAACATACCATCGTTGCCACACAGCACCATCAACGGCTCGTCGGCGGTCTCGTAGACGTCCATGGGCACGATCTTCTCGTGACCGTTGCCGAGCCGGCGCGGCGGCTCGCCGTCGGTGAGGTACTGGGTCATGGTGTGGCCGAGATAGGTCATCGCGCAATCGAGCATGGCCAGGTCGATGTGCTGGCCACGGCCGGTACGGGCACGCTCCATGAGCGAGAACAGGATCGAGATCACCGCGTACAGTCCGGTGCCGTAGTCGGCGATGGCGCCGGCACAGCGCACGGGCACGCCGTCACGCTCACCGGTCAACGACATGACGCCGCTCATCGCCTGAACCACATAGTCGTAGGCCGCCCGCCCGGCCATAGGTCCCTGCTGGCCGAAACCGGAGATCGAGCAATAGATGAGGCGCGGGGTGAGCGCCGACAAAGTGGCGTAATCGACCCCGAGTCGAGTGGTCACGCCCGGCCGGAAGTTCTCCAGCACAACATCGCTGCGGGCGACCAGCTCGTGCACCACCCGGCGCCCGGCCTCGGTGGACAGATCCAGGCCGACACTGCGCTTGTTGCGATTGATGGACAGATAGTAAGCCGACTCGCCACCAGCCTCGGGTGGCTTCCAGGCACGCGTGTCGTCACCCCGCTCGGCGTGCTCGATCTTGATCACCTCGGCGCCCAGATCGGCGAGGATCATGCCGCAGAACGGCGCCGCCAGGACGCGTCCCAGATCCAGCACCCGAACCCCAGATAACGCCGTCTGCCCGGCGTCCGAGCGTCCCTGCGCGGCTCTCGAGCCGTCATCTACACCCGCGCCCTCGCTCATCTACTCGCCTCCTTTGATGTCGCGTTGGATTGCCTTTCGGACAGCCGTGCCAGCGCCGCGGCGACGCCTGCGCGCGGCTTCGTCGGGCCTCTTCGCGGGCACGTCGTCAAGGACTGAAACGCTGCTGAAAGCGTCAGCCGCTGTGGTATTTTATGGGCCATCGCTCGATCGAGCGTGACATTTGAGGATATGAGGAAACGTGATGAAAGCGAAGAAACTCGGCCTGACGCTTGCGGGCACCGTGTTGGCCGCCTGCGTGGCAGGCTCGGCGTGGGCAGCGGATCCGACGCTGCCGCGCTCGATGGTCTGGAGCGCCTACGACCTGGGCTCCAGCGGTTACGCGGAGGCATCCGGTATCGCCAACGCGCTGCAGACCAAGTACAAGACCCGCATCCGGATCGTCCCGGCGGGTACCTCCATCGGCCGTCTGCTGCCGATGAGCACCGGTAAGGTGCAGTATGGATTCCTGGCCAACGAGGCCTTCTTCGCGGCCGAGGGCACCTACGACTTCGCGGTGCCCGAGTGGGGTCCGCAAGATCTGCGTATCGTGCTCGGCCGCCCCGCCACCGTCGGCTTCGCGGTAGCCAAGGACACCGGGGTCAAGGAGATCTCGGATCTGCGTGGCAAGCGCATCGGCTTCGTCAAGGGCAACCCCTCGGTGAACGTCAAGAACGACGCCTATCTCACCTTCGGCGGTCTGACCCGCGACGACGTCGAGGTGGTCTGGTTCGGCAGCTACGCGGCCATGAAGGACGCGGTGCTCGCCAACCAGCTCGACGCGTTCGGCAGCGTCACCACCTCGTCGAACATGCGTCAGATCGAGGCCTCGCCGCGCGGTCTGATCTGGCCGCCGTTCCGGCCCGAAAACAAGACCGGCTGGGAAGCCATGACCAAGGTCATCAGCTTCGTCGAGCCCGCCCAGGAGACCAAGGGCGCCGCGCTGTCCGAGGAGAACCCGGTGTGGCTGGTCGGCTATCGCTATCCGATGGTCACCACCTACGCGCGAACCTCCGAGGAAGAGGTCTACAACCTCATCAAGGCCATCGACGAGAGCTTCGATCTGTACAAGAACACCACGGCCAGCTCCAGCAACTGGGCGGTAGCCCGCGCCGGGCGACCACCCGCCGACGCGCCGTGGCATGACGGTGCCATCCGCTACATGAAGGAGAAGGGTCTGTGGACCGAGCAGGACCAGGCCTGGCACGACAAGCGGCTCGCGCGTCTGAACCAGGTGATCGAGGCCTGGGACATGGCCAACGAGGCATTCGACAAGATGCGCGCCGAGGAGCGCGAGAAGGGCAACAAGATCGACGTCAAGGAAGCGTGGCCTGCGTACTGGGAGAAGTACCGCGCCGAGC